>NZ_JBGNYC010000008.1:0-122474 GCF_051844275.1 Cellulosimicrobium sp. CpK407 | reverse complement strand
AGCCCGGCGCCGGGTCGCCCGCGCAGGGCTACCAGGGTTACGGCCAGCAGGGACACCCCCAGCCGGGCTACCAGCAGCAGCCGCAGCAGGGCTACGGCGGTGGCTACGGGCAGCAGCCCGCGGCGCAGCCGCAGCAGTCGTACTCGCCGCCCGCCCAGGTCCCGGGCTTCACGGCCGCCCAGGCGCTCGACCCGAGCACGCCGCTCGAGGTCCTCGCGCAGATCGTCCAGGACGCGCCGCACCTGCGTCCCCAGGTGGCGGCGAACCCGTCCACGTACCCGGCGCTGCTGGAGTGGCTCGGCAACCTCGGCGACCCCGCCGTCGACGCCGCGCTGCGCTCGCGCCGCTGACCGACCGACGACGCCCGGTCGCCCTCCCTCGGAGGCGGCCGGGCGTCGTCGTGCCACCCGGCGAGAGGGACGGGCGGGGCCGAGCCCCGGACCTCCGCGGCCCGCGCGTGCGACGTGCCCGAGGAACGGACGTCCGCGGGGCACGGACCGCGGAGGAGTACAGTGGCGTCGTGCACCTGATGCGGCAGCTCCTCCTTCGTTGCCGCGGCGAGGCTCTCTAGCCGGTCCCTCGTCGCGGTGGTCGGTGTGCCGGCTGACACCCATCAGACGACCCGAAGGACCCACGATGAACGCCTCAGCCCCCTCCTCGACGCCGACCGCCACGGACGCGAACCCGCAGCAGCCGTCGGGCATGCCGATCCACAAGTACCTGCCGTTCCACCGGCAGATCGACGTGTCGGTGCCCGACCGCACGTGGCCCGACAAGCGCATCGAGACCGCCCCCCGCTGGTGCGCGGTGGACCTGCGCGACGGCAACCAGGCCCTCATCGAGCCCATGAACGCGGAGCGCAAGCTGCGCATGTTCGAGCTGCTCGTCGAGATGGGCTACAAGGAGATCGAGGTCGGCTTCCCGTCTGCCTCGCAGACCGACTTCGACTTCGTTCGGATGCTCATCGAGGAGGACCGCATCCCGGACGACGTCGTCATCCAGGTCCTGACGCAGTCGCGCGAGCACCTCATCGCCCGCACCTACGAGGCGATCAAGGGCGCGAAGCAGGCGATCGTCCACCTGTACAACTCGACGTCTGTGCTCCAGCGCGAGGTCGTGTTCCGCTCCGACCCCGAGGGCATCATCGCGATCGCCGTCGACGGCGCGCGGCTGTGCAAGAAGTTCGAGGAGACGGTCCCCGAGACCACGGTCTACTACGAGTACTCGCCCGAGTCGTACACGGGGACCGAGCTCGAGTTCGCCGCCCGCATCTGCAACGAGGTGCTCGACGTCTTCGAGCCCCGCCCGGACCGCAAGGTCATCATCAACCTGCCCGCGACGGTCGAGATGGCGACGCCCAACGTCTACGCCGACTCGATCGAGTGGATGAACCGGCACCTGAACCACCGCGAGAACGTCGTCCTGTCGCTGCACCCGCACAACGACCGCGGCACCGCGGTCGCCGCGGCCGAGCTGGGCTACCAGGCGGGCGCCGACCGCATCGAGGGCTGCCTGTTCGGCAACGGCGAGCGCACCGGCAACGTGTGCCTCGTGACGCTGGGGATGAATCTGTTCAGCCAGGGCATCGACCCGCAGATCGACTTCTCCGACATCGACCACGTGCGCCGCACCGTCGAGTACTGCAACCAGCTCGGCGTGCCCGAGCGTCACCCCTACGCCGGCGACCTCGTCTTCACGGCGTTCTCCGGCTCGCACCAGGACGCCATCAAGAAGGGCTTCGACGCGATGGCCGCCCACGCGGAGGCCGAGGGCAAGGCGGTCGACGACCTCGTCTGGGCCGTCCCGTACCTGCCGATCGACCCCAAGGACGTCGGCCGCTCCTACGAGGCCGTCATCCGCGTCAACTCGCAGTCCGGCAAGGGCGGCATCTCCTACCTGCTGCGGTCGGAGCGCCACCTCGACCTGCCGCGGCGCCTGCAGATCGAGTTCAGCCAGGCGGTGCAGCACCACACCGACCAGCAGGGCACCGAGGTCACGGGCGACGACATCTGGCGGATCTTCTCCGACGAGTACCTGCCCGTCGAGCCCGATTCCGGCCTGGAGCCGTGGGGTCGGCTCAAGCTGCGCTCCACGCGCGCGTCGTCGAGCGAGAACGGTCCGGACACCCTGAGCGTCGACGTGCTCGACCGCGGCGAGGAGCTGACGCTCGAAGGCACGGGTAACGGCCCGGTCGCGGCGTTCGTCGACGCGATCGCGCAGGTGGGCGTCGACGTCCGCGTGCTCGACTACGCCGAGCACGCCCTGTCCGAGGGCGGCGACGCGCTCGCCGCCGCCTACGTCGAGTGCCAGGTGGGCGACGACGTCCTGTGGGGCGTCGGGATCGATCCGTCGATCACGACCGCCTCGCTCAAGGCCATCGTGTCCGCGGTGAACCGCGCGGAGCGCACCGCCTCCTGAGACGCAACGCAGCCCCCGCCCGACCCGTCGGGCGGGGGCTGCGTCGTGCTGACGAAAAGCGAGAAGTCGCCCCCGCCGGCAGCCTGGGAGGGGCACCTTCTCGCATCTCACGACCGGGGGCCCGGTGTGGGTCGGCACGGGGCGTGGGTGGGATGGCGGACAATAGGGGCGTGGTGCTGTACCGAGACGACGCGATCGTGCTGCGCGCCCAGAAGCTGGGCGAGGCGGACCGCATCGTCACCCTCCTGACGCGCGAGCACGGGAAGGTGCGCGCCGTCGGCAAGGGCGTGCGTCGCACGTCGTCCCGGTTCGGGGCGCGGCTGGAGCCGTTCATGGTCGTCGACGTCCAGCTCTACGCGGGGCGGTCCCTGGACACGGTGACGCAGGCGGAGACGATCGGCCCGTACGCGCGGCGGATCTGCGAGGACTACGGTCTGTACACGGCGGGCGCCGTGATGCTCGAGACCGCGGAGCGGCTCGTCGCCGACGAGAGAGAACCCGCCGTGCAGCAGTACTGGCTGCTCGCGGGGGCGCTCCGGGCGCTGTCCGAGCAGACGCACGCCCCCGGCCTGGTGCTGGACTCCTACCTCCTGCGCGCGCTCGCCGTCGCCGGCTGGGCGCCGTCGTTCGAGGACTGCGCACGGTGCGGCGAGCCGGGCCCCCACCACGCGTTCGCCGTCGCGCAGGGGGGCGCGGTGTGCTCGCGCTGTCGTCCGCCCGGGTCGACGGCACCCGCCCCCCAGACCTTCGCCCTCCTCGCCGCGCTGCTCGCGGGGGAGTGGGAGACTGCCGACGCCTCGGACGCGCGGCACCGCAAGGAAGCGAGCGGCCTCGTGGCCGCCTACAGCCAATACCACCTGGAGAGAACGTTGCGATCACTGCGCATGGTCGAGCGGGACGCGCCCGCCGCCCCGTCTGCCGCCTCGCCCGCGGGGCCGGTCGGCGTCGTCGCCGACCGCCGGGTTGCGGGGGCGGACGCCTGATGGCGAAGCGGACCTACGCGGCGCCGTTCCCGCACCCGAGCGGTGCGCGGCCCCCGGCGATCCCGGCGCAGTTCGTGCCGAACCACGTGGCCGTCGTCATGGACGGCAACGGCCGCTGGGCCAACGCGCGCGGGCTGCCCCGCACCGCGGGCCACGAGGCCGGCGAGGCGGCGCTGCTGGACGTCGTCGCGGGGGCGATCGAGATCGGCGTCAAGCACGTGTCGGCGTACGCGTTCTCGACGGAGAACTGGAAGCGCTCGCCCGACGAGGTGCGGTTCCTCATGGGCTTCAACCGCGACGTCATCCGGCGACGTCGTGACGAGATGGACTCGTGGGGAGTCCGCGTGCGCTGGGCAGGGCGTCGTCCTCGCCTCTGGGCGTCGGTGATCAAGGAGCTCGAGGTCGCGGAGGAGCAGACGAAGGAGAACGACGTCTGCACCCTGACGATGTGCGTCAACTACGGCGGGCGCGCGGAGATCGCCGACGCCGCGGCCGCTATCGCGCGCGAGGTCGCCGCGGGGCGGCTCGACCCCGGCAAGGTCACCGAGCGGACGATCCAGAAGCACCTCGACGAGCCCGACCTGCCGGACGTCGACCTCTTCCTGCGCAGCTCGGGCGAGCAGCGCACGTCCAACTTCATGATCTGGCAGGCCGCCTACGCGGAGCTCGTGTTCCTCCCCGAGCCGTGGCCCGACGTCGACCGCCGGTCGCTGTGGCGCGCGGTCGAGGAGTACGCGCGGCGCGACCGTCGCTACGGCGGCGCGGTGGACGCGGTGGGCGGCACGGTCTGACGTCGTGCGCTCGCCGTGCGGGGCGCGCCGGTCGTCGTCGGGACGCCGTGGGCGCCGGCCGGTAGCGTGCGCGGCATGGCTCTGAGCATCGGCATGGTGACCGTCGACTCCACCGACCCGCGACCGCTCGCGCACTGGTGGGCGCGCCAGCTCGGCGGGCGGGTCGTCGACGAGTCGGACGGATGGTTCCTCGAGGTCGTGCCCGCCGAGGGGGTGACCGCACCCGTCCTCGGCTTCCAGCGCGTCGAGGACCCGACCCCCGGCAAGAACCGCCTGCACCTCGACCTCGGCGCGTCCGACCGCGAGGCGGACGTCGCCGCGCTCGTGGCGGACGGCGCGACGTTCGTCGCGGAGCACACGGTCCCGGGCTACCGCTGGGCCGTGCTCGCGGACCCGCAGGGCAACCAGTTCTGCGTCGGCGCGGCCGACGGCTCCGCGACGACGGTCGGCTGAGGCGCCGGGGGACGTCCGGTCCGTCAGCCGGCGAGCACGTCGAGCCGGGCGGCGAGCTCGACCGGTCGGCTGAGCGCGACGAGGTGCCCGCCGGGCAGCGTCTCGACGTCGGCGCCCAGGCGCTCGCGCGCGACGGCGCGCTGGAAGGCCACGGGGAAGAGGCGGTCGTCGTCACCCTGGAGCACGACCGTGGGCGCTGTCGGCCAGGCGCGGGCCGGCCAGGGCTCGGCGAACGAGTGTTCGGACGGCTGCCGGTCGCTGCGCTGCACGGCGGCCGCGACCGCCTCGGGCACGTCGTGGAGGAAGTCGTCCACGGGGTCGAACGGCCCGAGGCCCGTCGCGGCACGGCGCGCTGCGTGGTCCGTCGCGCGCCACCAGTCGGCGCCCGACTCGCCCGGCAGCGGGATCATCGGGTTGAGCAGCACGAGCAGGCGGACCGGATCGCGCTCGCACACGAGCGGGCCCACGTACGCGCCCATGGACTGGGCCACGACGACGAGGTCGTCCCGCTCGGCGGGTCCGGCCGCGCGGTGCAGGGTCTCGACGGCGACGTCGGTGAGGTCGGCCCAGCCGTAGGCCTCGTCGTGCTGGGGCAGGTCGACGGGGACCGGGAGGTGACCGAGCCGGGCGAGCTCGGGCGCGAGCAGGTCCCAGTACGCGGGGTCGCCGCCGGCGCCGGGAAGCAGGAGGAACGTGGTCATGCCCGTTCGGACGGTCGGGCGCGCGTCATCTCATCGGTCGAGGCGCGGCGCGTCCTGCGTGTCCTGGACGCGGGGGTCGAGGACGAGACCGTCTCCCTCGAGGGCGGCGATCGCACCCGCCGGAGCGACGGTCTCCCGGGCGGCGCGGCGTCGAACCATGACGACCACCCCGACGGCCACGCCGACGACCAGCAGGACCAGGGCCGCGACGCCCCACGGCGACCCGGTCGCCGCGGCGAAGGCGGCCGTCCACACGGCCCAGCCGACGGTCGCGTAGATGGTCGCGTGGACCGCGCACCCGAGCGTCATCGCGGCGAGGTAGCGCCCGAACGGCATCCGGACGACCCCCGCGGCGGCGTTCACGACGGTCTTGGTCCCGGTCGCGAGGAAGGACACGGGGACGGCGAGGACGCCCCAGCGGCGGACGGTCTCGATCCCGCGCGCGGCAGAGCGTCCGGACAGCCAGGCGTGGACGCGCGCGACCCACGGCTTCACGGGCCGCGTGCGGTCGAGCGTCCACGTCGTGACCAGCCGCGCGATCCAGTACGTCGCCTGCGTCCGCACGAACGCGATCGCGAAGAAGAACGCGAAGAGCGCGGCGAACGGGGCGCCGTCCAGCGCGTCGGGCACGGCTCAGTCCCGCGCGGAGGCGCGGGCGCACCCCGCGCACGTGCCGAACAGCTCGATCGTGTGCTGGATGTCGACGAACCCGTGCGACGTGCCCACCTGGTTGGCCCACGTCTCGACGGTCGGGCCGTCGATCTCGACCGTGCGGCCGCACGTGCGGCACACGAGGTGGTGGTGGTGCTCGCGGCGCTCGCACCGGCGGTAGAGGTTCTCGCCCTCCTCGGTGCGCAGCACGTCGACGTCGCCGCCGTCCGCGAGGCTCTGGAGCGTGCGGTAGACGGTCGCGAGCCCCACGTTGTCCCCACGGGTGCGCAGGATCTCGTGGAGCTGCTGGGCGCTGCGGAAGTCGTCGAGGTCCTCGAGCGCGTCCGAGACGGCGGCGCGCTGCCGGGTCATGCGCTGCACGTGTCACCTCCGGGTGTGCGGTTCGACGCCCCCGAGGGTACGAGGTCGAGCTCGACGTCGTCGGGGATGTCCGGGTGCGGGTCCCGCGCCACGCGCGGGCGTCGGCGGACCCACAGCGGCCGCAGGACGGCGACGAGCAGGTAGGTCGCGATCGCGAGGACCACGATGGTCGCACCCGGCGAGACGTTGTTCCAGTAGGTGAAGGACAGCCCCACGACGCACACGACCACGCCGACGACCGACGCGACGAGCATCGTCCGGCGGAACGAGCGCGTGACGAGCTGCGCGACCGCGACGGGCACGATCATCAGCGCGCTCACGAGCAGCAGCCCGACGACCCGCATCGACACCGTCACGGTGAGCGCGGCGACGACGGCGACGGCGATGTTGAGCGTGCGCACGGGCAGGCCCGACGCGCGCGCGAACTCCTCGTCGTGGCTCACGGAGAACAGCGCGGCGCGCAACCCGACCCCGACGAGCAGGATCACCGCGCTGAGCACGACGGTGAGGACGAGGTCCGACGCCGTGACGGTCGAGATGGAGCCGAAGAGGTACTGCATGAGGCTCCCGGACGAGCCGCCCGCGAGGCCGATGAGCAGGACGCCGCCCGCGATGCCGCCGTAGAAGAGCAGCGCGAGCGCGAGGTCGCCGCTCGTGCGGCCGCGCTCGCGCACGACCTCGATGGCGACCGCACCGAGCACGGCGGCGACCACCGCGCCGGGGATCGCGAGCGCGTCGTTCGGGACGACGCCCATCGCGGCCCCGACGAGCCACCCGAGCGCGACGCCGGTGAGGGCGACGTGCCCGATGCCGTCGCCGAGGAGCGAGAGCTTGCGCTGCACGAGGTACGTGCCCACCACGGGCGCGCTGACGCCGACCAGGAGCGCGGCGAGGAGGGCGCGCTGCATGAGCGGGTCGGTGAGCATGAGGGAGATCTCGGAGAACAGCGTGGTCATGAGGCCGTCCTGGGTGCGTGACCCGCGGCGAGGTCGGGGTTCAGGGTGTCGGTGAGGCCCGTCTCCGGACCGGCCGTGCGGTTGTCGGTGTCCGCGGGCTCGTGCGGGTGGAGGTGCTGGTGCGTGGCGCCCGCGTGGGTCGACGACGCGCGGGGCGGGGCGCCGTCGTGCACGACGCGGCCGTGCCGCAGCACGACGGCGCGCTCGATGAGCGGGGCGAGCGCGCCGAGCTCGTGGAGGACGACGAGCACCGTGAGCCCGTCGCCGACGAGCCGCGTCATGGTCGCGGCGAACGCCTCCTGGCTGGGCTTGTCCACGCCGGCGACGGGCTCGTCGAGGACGAGGAGGTCGGGCCGGCGGACCAGGGCGCGCGCGATGAGCACGCGCTGCTGCTGGCCGCCCGACAGCTCGGCGGTGGAGTCGTCCGCGCGGTCGGCGAGCCCGACGAGGTCGAGCGCCTCGACCGTGCGCGCACGCCAGCCGCGGGGGAGCCGGAGCCGGCCGCCGCCGAGGAGCCCGGAGGCGACGACCTCGGACGCCGTGGACGGCATGCCCGACGGCGCGGCGACGCGCTGCGGCACGTAGCCCAGACGTTGCCAGGGCAGGCGAGGACCGAGCGGTGCGCCGAACAGGTCGACGGAGCCGCGGGACAGCGGGACGATCCCGACGAGCGCCCGCACGAGCGTCGACTTGCCCGACCCGTTGGCACCGAGGACCGCGACGACCTCGCCGGCGCCGACGGTCAGGTCGATCCCGCGCAGGATCTCGCTCTCGCCGAGGGTCACGTGGACGTCGCGCGCGGCGACGAGCTCCGCCGCGCCCGTCATGAGCAGGCGAGGCCGGAGGTGAGCGCCTCGAGGTTGGACTCCATGACCTCACGGTAGTCCGTCGCACCCTCCGCGAGGCTCTCGATCGGGTCGAGGAGGGCGGTCTGCACGCCGAGGTCGTCGGCGAGCGTCTGGGTCACCTTGGGGCTCACGAGCGTCTCGAAGAAGATCGTGGTCACGCCGTTCTCGCGGACGATCTCGCCGACCTCGCGCAGGCGCGCGGGCGACGGCTCGGCCTCGGGGTCGATGCCCGAGACGCCCACCTGGTGCAGGTCGTAGCGCTCCGCCAGGTACCCGAACGCCTCGTGCGACGTCACGAGCGTCGCCCCCGAGCACGGCGCGAGCGCCTCGGCGAGCTCGGTGTCGAGGTCGTCGAGGTCGGTGGTGAGGGCGGCGGCTCCGGCGGCGTAGTCGTCCGCGTGGTCGGGGTCGATCACGGAGAGCTCGTCGGCGACGGCGTCGCCGACGGCGGCGAGGCGCGTCGGGTCGAGCCAGAAGTGCGGGTCGGTCGCGCCGTGGTCGTGGCCGTCGCCGGACTCGTCCGCGTGCTCGGCGTGCTCCTCCGCGGTCTCGTCGGCGTGCTCGCCCTCGCCGCCGGGGTGCTCCTCGAGCCCCGCCGACTCGGCGGCGTCGACGACGTGCTCCGGGGCGCGCTGCTCGATCCCCTCGTCGACGGCGGGCTGGAAGCCGGAGAGGTAGACGACGAGGTCGGCGTCGCCGATCGCACGCACCTGGGCGGGCGCGAGCTCGAGGTCGTGCGGCTCGGCCGCGGGCGGGGTGAGGTTGGAGACGTCGACGTGCTCGCCGCCGACCTGCTCGACGACGTACTGGAGCGGGTAGAACGACGCGAGCACCTGGAGGCGCCCGTCGTCGCTGCCGCCGGCGCCGGGGGAGTCGCCGGGGGAGCACGCCGCGACGAGCGCGGCCGTGGCGAGGGCGGCGGTGGTGGCGAGGGCGCGACGGCGCCGAGCGGGGGAGCGATGCATGACCACCAGTGTCCGCCTTCTTGAGAATGAATGTCAAAACCGATCCCGGTGAGGCCGGTCACGGGCCGGGTACGCTGGTCGGTCGGCGCCCGTGCGGGCGCCGCCCACCCGTCCAGCCCCCACGAGCCACGTGCGGGGCCGTGAGCACCAGGAGTGATGTCCGTGGCCGCAGCGCCCTCACCCACCGCCCGTCTCGACGCCGTCGTCTCCCTCGCCAAGCGGCGTGGGTTCGTCTTCCCCTCGGGCGAGATCTACGGCGGTACCCGCTCCGCCTGGGACTACGGGCCGCTCGGCACCGAGCTCAAGGAGAACATCAAGAAGCAGTGGTGGCGCGCCATGGTCACCAGCCGCGACGACGTCGTCGGCCTCGACTCGTCCGTCATCCTCCCGCGCCAGGTGTGGGTGGCCTCGGGCCACGTCGGCGTCTTCACCGACCCGCTCACGGAGTGCCTGCACTGCCACAAGCGGTTCCGTGAGGACCAGATGATCGAGGAGTTCGAGGAGAAGAAGGGCCGCGCGCCCGAGGGCGGCCTCGCCGAGATCGTGTGCCCCAACTGCGGCACGCGCGGCCAGTGGACCGAGCCGCGCGACTTCAACATGATGCTCAAGACCTACCTCGGCCCCGTCGAGGACGAGTCCGGTCTGCACTACCTGCGTCCCGAGACGGCGCAGGGCATCTTCGTGAACTTCGCCAACGTCATGGGCGCGAGCCGCAAGAAGCCCCCGTTCGGCATCGGCCAGATCGGCAAGTCGTTCCGCAACGAGATCACGCCGGGAAACTTCATCTTCCGCACGCGCGAGTTCGAGCAGATGGAGATGGAGTTCTTCGTCGAGCCCGGCACGGACGCCGAGTGGCACCAGTACTGGATCGACACGCGCACCGACTGGTACGTCGACCTCGGCATCGCGCGCGACAACCTGCGCCTGTACGAGCACCCGCAGGAGAAGCTCTCGCACTACTCGACCCGCACGGTCGACATCGAGTACCGCTTCGGCTTCTCCGGCTCGGAGTGGGGCGAGCTCGAGGGCATCGCGAACCGCACGGACTTCGACCTCAAGACCCACGCCGAGCACTCGGGCAAGGACCTGTCGTACTTCGACCAGACCAAGAACGAGCGCTGGGTCCCCTACGTCATCGAGCCGGCGGCCGGCCTCACGCGCTCGCTCATGGCGTTCCTCGTCGAGGCGTACACCGAGGACGAGGCGCCGAACGCGAAGGGCGGCGTGGACACGCGCACCGTCCTGCGCCTCGACCACCGCCTCGCGCCGGTCAAGGCCGCCGTGCTCCCGCTGAGCCGCAACGAGCAGCTCTCGCCCAAGGCGAAGGATCTCGCGACGGAGCTCCGCAAGTACTGGAACGTCGACTTCGACGACGCCGGCGCCATCGGCCGCCGGTACCGCCGTCAGGACGAGATCGGCACGCCGTTCTGCATCACCGTCGACTTCGACACGCTCGACGACCAGGCCGTGACGATCCGGCACCGCGACTCGATGGCCCAGGAGCGCGTGGCGCTCGACAAGGTCACCGAGTACCTCGCCGGGCACCTGCTCGGCGCCTGACCGTCCGACCGGCCGCGCGGGGAGTCCGCGCGCCGGGCACGCAGGAGGGGCGGGACCTTGCGGTCCCGCCCCTCCGTCGCGTCGTCCGGGACGCGTCGCCCCCTGCGGCCTCGCGCTAGCGGGCCGCCCCCTTCGCCCGGTTGAGCAGGCCGACCACGAGGCTCACGACCAGCACGATGATGCCGATCCAGATGAGGATCCATGCGGCCTTGATAGCGACACCGAGGATGAGCAGCACGGCGCCGACGATGACCAGGATGAGCCAGAGAGGCATGTCGTCCCTTTCGTCCGGGTCCGGCCTGGATCGCCGGACCTTCCCACCGTCACACGGGTCGCGACCACTCGCGCGTTCAGAGACCCTCGCGGGGGAGCGCCGACCGGATGGGACAATGGAGCGCGTGACTGCTCCCGCCCCCGCACTCAGCACGACGCCCGACACGGTCGCCGGCACCGCTCCCGCCGGTGCCGGGCGGCTGCTCGCACCCCTGCGGATCGGTCCGATCGTCGTCGACACCCCGGTTGTGCTCGCCCCGATGGCGGGCGTCACGAACCGCGCCTTCCGCACGCTGTGCCGCGATGCCGGCGCGAGCGGCGGCGACGACCCCGGTCTCTACGTGGCCGAGATGGTGACGAGCCGTGCGCTCGTCGAGCGCAACACCGAGGCGCTGCGCATCGTGACGTTCGGTGCGGACGAGACGCCGCGCTCCGCGCAGGTGTACGGCGTCGACCCGGCGACCGTGCGCGAGGCGGTGCGCATCATCGTCGCCGAGGACCGCGCCGACCATGTCGACCTCAACTTCGGCTGCCCCGTGCCCAAGGTGACGCGCAAGGGCGGGGGAGCGGCCCTGCCCTGGAAGCGGGACCTGTTCACGGCGATCGTGCGAGGCGCCGTCGAAGCGGCGCGCCCCTACGGCGTGCCGGTCACCGTGAAGATGCGCAAGGGCATCGACGACGACCACCTCACCTACCTCGAGGCCGGCCGGATCGCCGAGGGCCTGGGCGTCGCGGCCGTCGCGCTGCACGCCCGCACCGCCGCCGAGCACTACTCCGGCACCGCGGACTGGACCGCGATCGCCCGCCTCAAGGAGGCCGTGACGAGCGTGCCGGTGCTCGGCAACGGCGACATCTGGTCCGCCGAGGACGCGGTCCGCATGGTGCAGGAGACGGGCTGCGACGGGGTCGTCGTCGGCCGCGGCTGCCAGGGTCGTCCCTGGCTGTTCGCCGACCTCGCCGCCGCGTTCGCGGGCCGTCCCGAGCGCGTGCGCCCCGGGCTGCGCGAGGTGGCCGACACGATCTACCGTCACGGCGAGCTCATGATCGACTACTTCGACGGCGACGAGGGCAAGGGCATGCGCGACCTGCGCAAGCACATGGCCTGGTACCTCAAGGGCTACGCCGTGGGCGGCGACGCGCGCCGCGCGCTCGCGATGGTCTCGACGCTCGCCGAGCTGCGCGCTCTCCTCGACGACCTCGACCAGGACGCGCCCTACCCCGGCGAGGCCGCCGAGGGGCAGCGCGGTCGCGCCGGGTCGCCCAAGACGCCGCACCTGCCGTACGGCTGGCTCGACTCGCGCGAGCTCGACGCGGACCACGAGGAGCGGCTGCGCGAGGCCGAGCTGAGCGTCTCCGGCGGCTGACGCCGGTCGGCCGACGCGAACGAGGGGACTCCGGTGCGGTTCGAGGGGCGGCCGTCGTGGCGACTGTCGGTGTCGGACGACGGAGACCTCGGCCTGCTGCTCTGGGTCCGCGACGCGCTCGCGCTCGCCGTCTCGGCCGACGACGCGCCGCCGCGCAGCGAGCCGGGACCGCCCGACCGGTCGGCACTGGTCCCCGCGGACGAGCGCGACGCCGCGGCGTCGCGGTGGATCGCCTGGTGGCGCGCCGCCCTCGCGTTCGAGGCCGTCGGCCGGACGCAGGAGCCGCCGGCGGGGGAGGACGCGTTCCTCGGCTGGGTCCGCGCGCGGTCCGTGGCGCGGGACGCCGTCGGTTCACCGCCCGCGTTCGCGGCGCTGGACGACGTGCCCGCGCTGCGTGACGCCGTCGCGCACCTGTTCCCCGAGGCGCACCGCGCCCTCGCGGCGCGCGAGGCGGACCGCGCCAGGGCGCTGCACCGACGAACGGCGGCGGACGACCGTCGAGCGCTCGCTGCGGACGTGGCCCGCACGCACGGCGTCGGGATCGGTGAGGTGCGCGGCGCCGTGCTCCTGGTCCCGGTCGCCGGACCATGGTGGCGCGTCGCCGCCCCGGGGCGGTCGTGTGCTCCGCGTCCGCCTACGTCGACGACGCGGCGTTCGCGGCCGAGGTGGTCCGTGTCGCGTTCGAGTCCGGGCTGCGGGCATGAGAACGGCCGGGGCCCTCGCGGACCCCGGCCGTGCTCGGCTCAGCCGCTCAGCGCGCGCGCAGCCACACCGTCGTGTCGGACGGGACGCGGACCTGCGGGTCGGCCGAGCGGTCGGTGAGCACCGGGCCCGACGCGACGAGCATCTCGGTGCCGCGCGGCAGCACGACGGGCTCCGTGCCGAGGTTCGCGAGCACGACGACGTCGCGGTTGCGCAGCGCGACGACGTCCACGGAGTCCGCGTAGTCCTCGACCCACGCGAGCGTGCCCGAGCCGAGGCGCTCCGCGCGGCGCGTCGCGAGCGCGGTGCGGTAGGTCTCGTAGGTCGAGCCCTCGACGCCGCGCTGCGCGTCGGCGGCGTAGCGCGCGTAGGACGCGGGCTGGGGGAGCCACGTCTTCCCGGACGGGCCGAAGCCGAACCCGTCGGCGTCCGCGTGCCAGGGGATCGGGATGCGGCAGCCGTCGCGGCCCGCCTCGGCGCCCTGGGTCCGGAAGAACGCGGGGTCCTCGCGCACGTCGTCGGGCAGCGCGGTGTGCTCGGGAAGGCCCAGCTCCTCGCCCTGGTAGAGGTACGACGACCCGGGCAGGCCGAGCATGAGCAGCGACGCGGCGCGCGCCCGGCGCAGGCCGAGCTCCTCGTCGGGCTGCGGGTCGTGCGCGAAGATCCCGTTGGGGCGCAGACCCGGGTCGGCGAGGCCGAGGCGCGACGCGTGCCGCACGACGTCGTGGTTCGACAGGACCCACGTCGTGGGAGCGCCGACCTCGTCGTTCGCACGCAGCGACGCCGCGATCACGGTGCGCAGCGGCGCCGCCGACCACGCGGTGGTGAGGAAGGAGAAGTTGAACGCCTGGTGCATCTCGTCCGGGCGCACGTAGCGCGCGAGCCGCGAGAGCGGCTCGACCCAGGCCTCGGCGACGAGCGCGCGGTCGCCGTCGTACTCGGCGAGGACCCGGTGCCACGCGCGGTAGATCTCGTGCACGCCGTCCTGGTCGAACATCGGGCCCGAGTTGCCGGCTCCCGTCGACCCGTCCTCGGGAGCGCCCGGGTCGGTCTCCTCCTCGGCGGTGCCCTCCACCATGGACACCGTGCCGTCCCAGTCGGGCAGGCCGTCGGCCTTGATCATGCCGTGCGCGACGTCGACGCGGAACCCGTCCACGCCCTTGTCGAGCCAGAAGCGCAGGACCTGCTCGAACTCCTCGCGGACCTCCGGGTTGTCCCACGCGAGGTCCGGCTGGGTCGAGTCGAACAGGTGCAGGTACCACTGGCCCGGGGTCTCGCCCTCGGCGCCCGTGACGGGGTGCGCGTCGGGACCCGCGGTCACGCGGGTCCACGCGGGGCCGCCGAAGATCGACTGCCAGTTGTTCGGGGGCAGCTCGCCGTGCTCGCCCTCGCCCTCGCGGAACACGTAGCGCGCGCGCTCGGGCGAGCCCTCGGGCGCGGCGAGCGCTGCCCGGAACCACGCGTGCTGGTCCGAGGTGTGGTTCGGGACGAGGTCGACGATCACGCGGATGCCGCGGGCGTGCGCCTGGGCGAGCAGCTCGTCGAAGTCGGCGAGCGTGCCGAACAGCGGGTCGACGTCGCGGTAGTCGGCGACGTCGTAGCCGGCGTCCTTCTGGGGCGAGCGGTAGAACGGGCTCAGCCACACCGCGTCGATCCCGAGCTCGGCGAGGTGGTCGAGCCGGGACGTGATGCCGGGAAGGTCGCCGATGCCGTCGCCGTCGCCGTCCGCGAAGGAGCGGGGGTAGACCTGGTAGATCACGGCATCGCGCCACCACTCGGGCGCCTCGCCGGGGCCGGCGTGCACGAGCGCCCCGGTGCTGAAGGGCGCGGGCGCGGTGGTGGTGGCGGTCGGCGTCGAATCGATACGAGTCATCGAGCTGTCGGTCCTCACGTGCGTGGTGTCGGGGTTCTCGGGGGGGATTCGCTCGGCAGGCGGAGCGGGGGTGACGCGACCCGCTGTCGAGTGTAAGCGCTTGCGGTGACGAGTCGACGGCGTGCGGCCCGGGCCGGCGTCGCGACGTCCGTCCGCGCCGGGCGTGCAGCCGCGGCGCGTCGCCGTCAGGCGGTGGGCGCGCCCGTCGTCGGGGCGGCGCCCGTGGAGTCGCGGACGATGAGCTCGGGCTGGAACAGCAGCTCGGACCGCGGCGCCCGCTCGCCCGCGATCTCGGTGAGCAGCGCGCTCACCGCGGCGTGCGCCATCGCGTTCACGGGCTGGCGCACCGTGGTCAGGGGCGGGTCGGTGAAGGCGATGAGCGGCGAGTCGTCGTAGCCCACGACCGAGACGTCCTGGGGCACGCGCAGGCCGCGCGAGCGGGCCGCGCGGATCGCGCCGAGGGCCATGAGGTCGGAGCCGCAGACGATCGCGGTGTGGCCGGAGTCGATGAGCTCCCCGGCGGCCGCCTGGCCGCCCTCGACGGTGTAGAGCGTGACGACGACGTGCTGCGCCGCCTCGGACTCGTCGGCCACGAGGCCGTGGCGCACGAGCGAGTCGGCGAAGCTCGCGAGCTTGCGCTGGGCCGGGACGAAGCGGTCGGGCCCGATCGCGAGCCCGACGCTGCGGTGCCCGAGCGAGACCAGGTGGCGCACCGACAGCTCGACGCTCGCGACGTCGTCGGGCGAGACGAACGGCGCGTCGATGCCCTCGGCGAACCCGTTGACCAGCACGATCGGGATGCCCCGGCTGCGCAGCCGCTCGTAGCGCTCGTGGCTCGCCTGGGTGTCGGCGTGCAGGCCGGAGACGAAGACGATGCCGTCGACCGCGTGGTCCATGAGCATGTCGACGTAGTCGTCCTCGGTGGTCCCGCCGGGAGACTGCGTGCACAGGAGCGGGGTGTACCCGTGCTCCGACAGCAGCGACTCGATGGTCTGGGCGAACGCGGGAAAGACGGGGTTCGTCAGCTCGGGGACGACGAGGCCGACGAGGCCGGCCGAGCGGGTGCGCAGCGTCGAGGGGCGTTCGTAGCCCAGCACGTCGAGCGCGGCGAGGACCGCCTGGCGGGTCTCGCTCGCGACGCCGGGCTTCCCGTTGAGGACGCGCGAGACCGTCGCGGTGGAGACGCCGGCCTGGGCGGCGAGATCGCTGAGACGGGTGCGCACATGGGGAAGCGTAGGGGACACCGGACCTCCTCGTCCTGGTCGTCCGGTCGGTGGGCCGCGAGCCTCCGTGCGGAGGCGCGCCGACCCGTCGGCCGGGGGAGGCGGGGCGGACGCCGGACGGCGCCCTGTAAAGCGTTGCATGAAAGTTACCGCAACGACTTGCATCGGTGCCACCTCGCGCTCTACCGTCGTCGCATCAGGGCCACGGTCGGTGCGAGACCGACGTCGGCCGCCACCGCACTGCAACATGCTGGGAGTGACCACTGATGCGACGGAGCATCCTTCTTGCCGCCGCGCTGACCACGACGTTGGCGCTGGCCGCCTGCTCGTCCGGCGGCTCGGGAGACGAGAGCACCGACGAGCCGAGCGCCGAGGACACCTCCGCCGGCGGCACGCTCACCGTCTGGGTCGACGAGACCCGCCAGGACGCCGTGACCGCGGCGGCCGAGTCGTTCGAGGCCGAGACGGGGACGACCGTCGAGGTCGTCCTCAAGAACTTCGAGGACATCCGAGCGGACTTCCTCGCGCAGGTCCCGACCGGCGAGGGTCCCGACATCACGGTCGGCGCGCACGACTGGCTCGGCGAGCTCACGACGAACGGCGTCGTGGCGCCGCTCGAGCTCGGCGACAAGGCGGCCGACTTCGAGGACGTCTCGATCGAGGCGTTCACGCAGGACGGCCAGGTCTACGGCCTGCCCTACGCGATCGAGAACATCGCCCTGATCCGCAACACCGCTCTCGCGCCGACCGCTCCGGCGACGTGGGACGAGGCCGTCGCCGCCGGCCAGGCCGCGGGGACGCAGTTCCCGATCCTGGTCCAGTCGGACGGCGACAAGGGTGACCCGTACACCCACTACCCGTTCCAGACGTCGTTCGGTGCCCCGGTCTTCACGCAGAACGAGGACGGCAGCTACACGTCCGAGCTCGCGATGGGCGGCCCCGAGGGCCAGGCGTACGCGCAGTGGCTCGGCGCCCAGGGCGCCGCGGGCGTGCTCAGCCAGGACACCACGTACGACATCGCGGTCGAGGCGTTCAAGAACGGCCAGTCCCCGTTCATCGTCGGCGGCCCGTGGATGATCGACTCGTTCGAGGGCATGGACCTGTCGATCGACCCGATCCCGACCGCCGGCGGCCAGCCCGCCCAGCCGTTCGTCGGGGTGCAGGGCTTCTACCTCAGCGCCGAGAGCAAGAACGCGATCGTCGCGAACGACTTCCTCGTGAACTTCCTGTCCACGGAGGAGGCGCAGCTCGCCCTCTACCAGGCAGGCAACCGTCCGCCGGCGCTGACGGTCGCGGCCGACTCCGCCTCGGCGGGCGACCCGATCGTCGCGGGCTTCCGGGCCGTCGGTGCCGAGGCTGTGCCGATGCCCTCGATCCCCGAGATGGCGTCCGTCTGGAGCTTCTGGGGCGTCACGGAGGCCGCGATCGTCAGCGGTGCCGACCCCGTCCCGACCTGGGACAAGATGATCGCCGACATCCAGGGCGCGATCGACTCCTGACCCGGTCTGGACCGTCGTCGCGGTGCGCAGGGCTCCTGCGCACCGCGGTGGCGTGTCGGCCCACCCACCCGGACCGGCTGCGACGCAGCACGACGACACTCGGGACGACGCGGGACGCACCGCGTCCGACGACCTCGGAGGCACCACGATGTCCGCCCCACAGACCACGGCCGACGCGGGAGTCGGCTCGACCGGAACCGACGGCCCGCCGCCTCGGCGCACCCGCGGGCTACGCGGGGCGGACGCCTCGCACGCACGGGACTACAGCCCCGGGTTCTTCGTCAAGCTCGCGCTCATGGCCGTCGTCGACGCGCTCGGCGTGTACGTGGTCTGGTCCGCGTGGACCGCGGGCTCGTACGGGATCCTCGCGGCGTCCCTGGCGATGCTCGTCGTCGCGAACTGGGTGTACTTCTCGAGGCGCGCGCTGCCGCTCAAGTACATCCTTCCCGGGCTGCTCTTCCTCCTCGTCTACCAGATCTTCGTGGTCGGCTACACGGGGTACGTCGCGTTCACCAACTACGGCACCGGGCACAACGCGACCAAGGAGCAGGCGGTCTCCGCGCTGCTCATCCAGAACGAGCGCCGCGTCGAGGGCTCTCCGTCGTCGGCCCTGACCGTGGTCGAGGATGGCGACGCGCTCGGCTTCGCGGTCGTCACCGAGGACGGAGAGGTCGAGGCCGGGACGGCGGACCGGCCGCTCGCCGTCGTGGACGGCGCGACCATCGAGGACGGGCGCGCGACCGACGTCCCCGGGTTCACCGTGCTGCCCCGCGACCAGGTGCTCCAGCGCCAGGCCGACGTGACGGAGCTCCGCGTGCCGGTCTCGGACGACCCCGCGGACGGCTCGATCCGCACGACGGACGCGCGGACCGGCTACGTCTACACCTCGGCGCTCGAGTGGGACCCCGCGGCGGACACCATGACCGACACGACGACCGGGACCGTCTACACCCCGAACGACGAGGGCCAGTTCCAGGCCCCCGACGGCTCGACCCTCGCGGTCGGGTGGCGCGTGCCGGTCGGCTTCGACAACTTCGTCACCGCGTTCTCCGACGCCCGCTACGCGCAGCCGTTCGTCAAGATCCTCGTGTGGACGTTCGTCTTCGCGATCGGCTCGGTCGTCACGACGTTCCTGCTCGGCCTCTTCCTCGCGATCGTCTTCAACGACACGCGCATGCGCGGGCGCAAGGTCTACCGGACGCTCATGATCCTGCCGTACGCGATCCCGGGGTTCCTCGCGGCGCTGCTCTGGTCCGGCCTGCTCAACACGCGGTTCGGGTTCATCAACGAGGTGATCCTCGGCGGCGCGCACATCCCGTGGCTCACGGACCCGTGGCTCGCGAAGCTCTCGGTGCTCGGCGTGAACCTGTGGCTGGGCTTCCCCTACATGTTCCTCATCTGCACGGGCGCGCTGCAGTCGCTGCCGGGCGACGTCATGGAGGCGGCCAAGATCGACGGCGCCGGGCGCTGGCGGACGTGGCGGGCGATCACGCTCCCGCTCCTGCTCATCGCGACCGCGCCGCTGCTCATCTCGTCGTTCGCCTTCAACTTCAACAACTTCACGCTCATCTACATGCTCACCGGCGGCGGTCCACGGTTCGCCGACGCGTCCGTCCCGCTCGGCCACACCGACATCCTCATCTCGATGGTCTACTCGATCTCGGGTGTCGACGGGTCCGCCCAGAAGGACTTCGGTCTCGCGAGCGCGCTGTCGATCGTCATCTTCGTCATCGTGGGGACGATCTCGGCCATCGCCTTCCGCAGCACGCGCAAGTTCGAGGAGATCAGCTGACATGGCGACCACCCAGGCACCCCCCGTCGTCGGCGGTCGTCCCGCCCCGTCCGTGGCCTCGCGGAACCGGATGAAGCCGGGCCGCTGGTTCTCCGAGCTCGGCTGGCGGCACGTCGTCGGCGTGATCGCCGTCGTCTACGCGGCCTTCCCGCTCGTCTACGTCCTCTCGGCGTCCTTGTCGGAGAACGGGACGCTCACCGGCTCCAACACCCTCTTCTCCGACGTGAGCGGCGCGAACTACGCCCAGCTCGGCAGCACGATGTTCTGGACGTGGATGGGCAACACCCTCGTCATCGCGGTCGCGACGTCCGTCGGCACGGTCCTCATGGGCGCGGCCGCCGCCTACGCCTTCTCGCGCTTCCGGTTCGCCGGGCGCCGCATGGGCCTCACGTCGCTGCTCATCGTCCAGATGTTCCCGCAGATGCTCGCGTTCGTGGCGATCTTCCTGCTGCTCATCGGCCTGGGCAACGTCGTCCCGATCCTCGGCCTGAACAGCAAGATCGCCCTCATCGCCGTGTACCTCGGCGGCGCGCTCGGCGTGAACACGTTCCTCATGTACGGGTTCTTCAACACGGTCCCGCGCGAGCTCGACGAGGCCGCCAAGATCGACGGGGCCACGCACTCGCAGATCTACTGGACGATCATCCTGCGCCTGGTGGCGCCGATCCTCGCGGTCGTCGCGCTGCTGTCGTTCATCAGCACGTTCGGCGAGTTCATCATCGCGCGCATCGTCCTCACGTCCGAGCGCAACTGGACGCTCGCCGTCGGGCTCTACGGCTGGGTGTCGTCGCTCAAGGAGGCGAACTGGGGCCTGTTCACGGCCGGCGCCGTGATCTCCGCGCTGCCCGTGCTCGCCCTCTTCCTCTATCTGCAGAAGTACATCGTGGGCGGCCTCACGGCCGGCTCCGTGAAGGGCTGACCGCGTGCGCGACGTCGTCACCACCGTCCCGCACCACGACGGCTCGGCGCTGTACGTCCCCGAGGGCGTCCCCGCCCTCGGGGACACGGTCCCCGTCCGCGTGCGCGTGCCCCGGTCCGCGGGCGTGCGCGACGTGTGGCTGCGCACCGTGCGCGACGGCGAGCCGCGCCTCGCCCCCGCGCGGCTCGACCGCTCGGACGAGCACGAGGACTGGTACGTCTCCGAGGTGCTCGTGCACAACCCCGAGACGGGGTACCGGTTCTTCCTCGACGAGGGCGAGCGCGGCTACCGCTGGCTCAACGGCCGCGGGGCGTGGGACCGCGACGTGCCCGACGCCGCGGACTTCCGCCTCACCGTCCACGAGGGCGCGCCCGCGTGGATGCGCGACGGCGTCGTCTACCAGGTCTTCCCGGACCGGTTCGCGCGCTCCGCCGCGGCCGACGGGCGCCCGCTCCCGGAGTGGGCCGTCCCTGCGGCCTGGGACGACGAGCCGCACGGCGCGGGGCCCGACGTCGGCACGCAGTACTACGGGGGCGACCTCGCCGGGGTCGAGGAGCGGCTCGACCACCTCGTCGCGCTCGGCGTCACGACGCTGTACACGACGCCCGTCTTCCCGGGGCGCTCCAACCACCGCTACGACGCGAGCACGTTCGACCACGTCGACCCGCTGCTCGGCGGCGACGCGGCGTACGCGTCGCTGATCCGCGCCGCGCACGCGCGCGGGCTGCGCGTCATGGGCGACCTCACGACCAACCACACGGGCGCCGGGCACGAGTGGTTCGCGCGGGCGCTCGCGGACCCCGCCGCGCCGGAGCGCGACTTCTACTACTGGACCGACGGCGAGCCCGGGTACGTGGGCTGGCTCGAGCACGCGTCGCTGCCCAAGCTGTCGTACGGCTCCGCCGAGCTCGGGGCGCGCATGATCGACGGGCCCGGGTCCGTCGTCGGGCGCTACCTGGGCGAGCCGTTCGGCCTCGACGGCTGGCGGATCGACGTCGCGAACATGACGGGACGCTTCGGTGCGGAGGACCGCACGCTCGAGGTCGCGCGGCGCCTGCGCGCGACCATGCGGGACGCGAACCCCGAGGCCGCGCTCGTCGCGGAGCACTTCCACGACGCGTCGGGCGACCTCGCGGGCGACGGCTGGCACGCGAACATGAACTACTCGGCGTTCACCCGCCCGGCCTGGACGTGGCTGTCCCCGGCGGACTCGCCCGTGCCGTACCTGGGGCTGCCGGTGCGCACGCCGCGGCGCGGCGGTCGCGACGTCGTGGCGACCATGCGCGAGTTCGACGCCGTGCTGCCGTGGCGCGTCACGGCGTCGCAGTGGAACATGCTCGGCTCGCACGACACCCCGCGCCTGCGCTCGATCGTCGGCTCGCGCGAGATGGTCGAGGTCGCGGCGACGCTCCTGCTCACCTACCCCGGCACGCCGGTCGTCTTCGCGGGCGACGAGGTGGGGCTCACGGGCCTCAACGGCGAGCACGGTCGCGCGACGATGCCGTGGGACGACGCGGCGACGGGTTCTGGCCGCTGGGACGCCGCGACGTTCGACCTGTACCGCGCCCTGATCGCCGTCCGGCGCGGCTCGGACGCGCTGCGCCACGGCGGCCTGCGCTGGGTGCACGTCGACGACGACGCCCTCGTCTACCTGCGGGAGACGCCCGGCGAGCGCGTGCTCGTCGCGCTCGCCCGCGCACCCTGGGACGGCGTCACCCTGCACCCCGCGCTCGTGGGGCCGGGCGGGGCGGAGCGGCTGCACGGCACGCTGGGCCTCTCCCGGCACGACGGCGGGGCGCGGCTCGCGGGCGACGGCCCGGCCGTCGGGGTGTGGCGCCTGGGCTGAACGGCCCGTCCCGGGCGGCCCCACGGGCGTCCGGGGGCCTGAGACTCAGGCGAAGAGGTGCGCGACCTGGCGCACGGCGTCGTCGTACCGGGCGCGGTCGAACGTGAACGAGCCCAGCGCGGAGTAGTCCCACTCGGGCCGGAACGGCTGGGTGAGGTCGCGCCAGACGACGGTCGTCGCGTCGGCGTCGACCGTCACCTCGAACGGCCAGCACCCCGCCTCGTGGCAGTCGCACGCGAGCACCCACGCGTGCCCGCCCGACGGCATCCGTCCGCGGCCGTACCACTGGTGCGCGGCGTCGCCGTAGCGGAAGAACGCCGGGACCAGACCGCCGTACGCGCCCGCGGGGGAGTAGCCGCGCGCCGACTCGTGCCGTCCGACGAGCTCGACGAGCGAGCGGCCGTCCACGTACGGGACGACCTCGACCAGGCCGTCGACGGTGACGGCCCGCAGCTCGAGCGCGTGCGCTGCACCCATGTGCGCGAGGCTACGCCCGTGCGGCTCTCCTCGCCGTCCGCCACGGCGGGACGTCGGCGACCGGCGCGCGGCCCTCGGCGCCGCCACGTCCCGACCCGCGTCGTTACGCTGGGGCCCGTGCAGACGTTCGAGCAGGAGGCGTTCGACCCCGCGGTGGTGGGGACCGGGCCGCGCCCGGCGCGCGGCGAGGAGGGCACGGCGTCGTACTCGGACGCCGACACCGAGCGGTGGTTCGTCGAGTCCGCGAAGTCCCGGGCCCGCACACCGTTCGAGCGCGACCGCGCGCGCATCGTGCACTCGTCCGCCCTGCGCCGGCTCGGAGCCAAGACGCAGGTTCTCGGGCCGGGCAGCGACGACTTCGTCCGCACGCGCCTCACGCACACGCTCGAGGTCGCGCAGGTGGGCCGCGAGATCGGCAAGGCGCTCGGCTGCGACCCGGACATCGTCGACACCGCCTGCCTCGCGCACGACCTGGGACACCCGCCGTTCGGGCACAACGGTGAGCGGGCGCTCGCGGACCTCGCGGTCGACGTCGGCGGGTTCGAGGGCAACGCGCAGACCCTGCGGCTGCTCACGAGGCTCGACCCCAAGGTCGTCGACGCGGACGGGCGCTCGTACGGGCTCAACCTCACGCGCGCGAGCCTCGACGCGAGCGTGAAGTACCCGTGGGGCGCGGGCGAGGCGCCGCTGCGCGCGGACGGCCGCCCGACGCACAAGTTCGGCGTCTACGAGGACGACCGACCCGTGTTCGACTGGCTGCGCGCCGGCGCGCCGAGCCAGGTCAAGTGCCTCGAGGCGCAGGTCATGGACCTCGCGGACGACGTGTCGTACTCCGTGCACGACGTCGAGGACGCGATCGTGGGCGGGCGCATCGAGCTCGCCGTGCTGGACGACCCCGACGAGCGGGCCCGGGTCGTGCGCGCGGTCCACTCCTGGTACGGCACCGCGTACGACGAGGCGGCGCTCGACGCGGCGATCACGCGCCTGCAGCGCACGGGTCACCTGGTCACCGGGTTCGACGGGTCGCGCCGCGCGCTCGCGGCGCTCAAGGACGCGACGAGCCAGCTCATCGGCCGGTTCACCGGGGCCGCGCAGGACGCGACGCGCGCCGTCTACGGCGACGGCCCGCTCACCCGGTACGCCGCCCGCCTCGTGGTCCCGGACGAGACCGTCGCCGAGATCCTCGTGCTCAAGGGCGTCGCCGTCGCGTACGTGATGGCCCCGCGCGAGCAGGAGCCGCTCTACCAGCGCCAGCGCGAGGTCATCGCCGACCTCGTCCACGTCTTCTCCGACCGCGCTCCCGTCGCGCTCGAGCCGTCGTTCGCGGCGGACTGGGAGGCCGCGCCCGACGACGCGGCCCGGCTGCGCGTCGTCGTGGACCAGGTCGCCTCGCTGACCGACGTCTCCGCGATGCAGTTCCACGCACGCCTCGTGCGCCCGCCGGCCTGAGGCCGACGGGCGCGACGTGGTCGGGTCGGAGGGCGGCTCAGGCCTGCTCGGTCATCCAGGCGTCGCTGGCGCGCTGCACGTCCGCGGCCGTCACGGAGTCCGCGACGGTCACGAAGAACCAGCGGTGCCCGAACGGGTCGCGGACCGCGGCCTGCCGGAACCCCTCGAACCAGTCCGCGGGCTCCGCGATGCTCGACCCGCCGGCAGAGATCGCCCGCGCGTACGCGGCGTCGGCGTCCTCGACCGGGATCGTGAACGACGCGTGCGTCGGCGCCCCGGCCTCGGGCGCGACGGAGTCGGGCGGGAACGCCTCCGCGACCGTGAACGTGGACGTCCCGGCGGGGGAGACGAGCCGCAGGTCGGAGTGGATGATCGTGTCGCCCGCCGTGATCGTGTCGACCACCTCGGCGCCGAGCGCGGCCTCGTAGAACGCGATGGCCTCGCGCGCGCCGCTCACCGTGACGTTGGGGTGCAGTGCCGACATCTCCATGGGGTCCTCCTCGTCGTGGTCGCCCGCGGGGGTGCGGGCCGTACCCCCATGCTCGTGTCGGCGGGCCGTGCCAGTCTTGGAGGAATGCGACAGGTGTTCGAACCCCGGGTCCGCGCCGACGCGAGGGTGGCCCCTCGGCACGGCCCGACGACGTCCCTGCGGGGGCTCGTCGACCCCGCCGCCGCGCGGCGCGGGTTCGAGCTCGTGCGCGTCGACCCGGCGCCGGATCTCGCGGATCTCGTGGAACGGCACTGGGTCGTGCGCTGGGACCTGCCGCCGGGGGAGTCGTTCACGCAGGTCCTGGTGCCGCACCCGGTCGCCAACGTGGTCGCGGAGGCGGCGGGGTACGTCGCGCACGGCATCCCGCCGGGCCTGTTCGAGCGCACCTTGACCGGGTCGGGGGCCGTCGTGGGGACCAAGCTGCGGCCGGGCGCGTTCCGCGTCCTGCTGGGGCACGCGGACGCCGTGCGCCCGGGAGTGCAGGTGCCCGCCGCCGCGTTCCTCGGCCCGACCGCGGAGCGCACCGGCGCCGCCGCGCTCGCCCTCGCCGTCGCCGGCCGGGACGAGGAGGCCGCACGCGGTGTCGAGCCGCTGCTGCGGGCGCGGGCGGAACGCGTCCGCGACGCGCGGACGGCCCGCGACCTCGACCGCGTCGCCCGCGCGTTCGCCGCGCTCGTCGCCGGGGAGCTCGGGCCCGGTGCGGGCGTCGCCGACCTCGCCGCCGTCGTCGGGACCTCCGCCCGCTCGCTCCAGCGGATCTTCGCCGCGTACGTCGGCGTGAGCCCCAAGTGGGCCCTGCAGCGCCACCGCGTGCACCTCGCGGCCGACCTGCTCGCCGCCGACCCGGACCAGGACCTCGCGGCGCTCGCGAGCGCCGTCGGGTACTACGACCAGGCGCACCTCGGCACCGACTTCGCGCGCGCGACCGGGTCCACGCCGGGGGCGTACGCACGACGCTGCGCCGCGTCGCGCGACGCGCTCGTCGGGGCGGGCGCGACGGCGCACCCGGGGTGACCGACGACGCCGTCGCGCCACCCCCGAGGCACCGCCCGGGCGCATAGACTCGCTCCGTGGCCGGCCTGATTCGACGCGAGGACGTGGAAGCCGTCCGCGACCGCGCACGGATCGACGAGATCGTCTCCGCGCACGTCACCCTCAAGACGGCGGGCGTCGGCTCGCTCAAGGGGTTGTGCCCCTTCCACGACGAGCGCTCGCCGTCCTTCCACGTGCGGCCCGGCGTGGGGCGCTGGCACTGCTTCGGGTGCGGCGAGGGCGGCGACGTCATCTCGTTCGTCCAGAAGATCGACGGCCTGACGTTCGTCGAGGCCGTCGAGTACCTCGCCGACCGCGTCGGGATCCAGCTCCGCTACGAGGACTCGGGAGGGCCGCAGCGCCCGCGCGAGGAGCCGGGACGGCGCCAGCGGCTGCTCGAGGCGCACCGCGTCGCCGCGCAGTACTTCTCCGAGCAGCTCTTCGCGCCCGGCGCTCAGGCGGCCCGCGCGTTCCTCGCCGAGCGCAGCTTCGACCGGGCGGACGCCGAGCACTTCGGCGTCGGGTACGCGCCCACCGGCTGGGACAACCTGCAGCGCCACCTCCAGGGGCGCGGCTTCACGCAGCCTGAGCTGATCGCGTCCGGACTCATGAGCCAGGGCCAGCGCGGCATCTACGACCGGTTCCGCGGTCGGCTCGTGTGGCCCATCCGCGACGTCACGGGCGAGATCGTCGGGTTCGGCGCGCGGCGCCTCTACGACGAGGACCAGGGGCCCAAGTACCTCAACACCCCCGAGACCTCGCTCTACAAGAAGTCGCACGTGCTCTACGGCATCGACCTCGCCAAGCGCGAGATCGCCAAGCAGAAGCGCGTCGTCGTCGTCGAGGGGTACACGGACGTCATGGCCGCGCACCTCTCCGGCGTGACGACCGCCGTCGCGACGTGCGGCACGGCGTTCGGGTCCGACCACGCGCGCATCGTGCGCCGGCTCCTCGGCGACACGACGGCCGGGGGCGGCATGCAGCTCGCCTCGGGCGCCTCCGTCGGGGGAGAGGTCGTGTTCACGTTCGACGGCGACGCCGCGGGCCAGAAGGCCGCCGTGCGCGCGTTCGGCGAGGACCAGCGCTTCTACGCCCAGACGTTCGTGGCCGTCGAGCCGAGCGGCATGGACCCGTGCGAGCTGCGCATGGCGCGCGGCCCCGACGCGGTCCGCGCGCTCGTCGACGGGCGCCAGCCCCTCTTCGAGTTCGTCATCCGGACGACGCTCGCGACGTTCGACCTCGACACCGCCGAGGGCCGCGTCGGCGCGCTGCGCGCCGCCGCCCCGGTCGTCGCCGGGATCCGCGACGCCGCGCTGCGCCCCGAGTACGCCCGCATGCTCGCCGGCTGGATCGGCATGGACGCCGAGCGCGTCCGCCGCGAGGTGGCGGCCGCCGCCAAGCGGGGCAGCGCGCCCGGCCCGGTCCGCACCGCGCGGCCCGACGACGCCCGCCCGGGTGCGGAGGCCCCCGCACCCGAGCCGGAGGTCCCGGCGCTGCCGGCGCCCGACCCGCGCGACCCCGTGGCGCGCCGCGAGCGCCTCGCGCTCGTCGCCGTCCTCCAGTACCCCCAGCACGTGCCGCCGGTCTTCGACGACCTCGGCGAGGACGCCTTCGCCGTCCCGGCCTGGCGCGCCGTGCATGCGGCGATCCGTGCCGCGGGCGGGGTGCGCGAGGGTGCGACGCTCGGCGCCGGGCACTGGGTCGAGGCCGTCGTCGAGCAGGCCGCCGAGCCCGTGCGCGGCCTCGTGACCGAGCTCGCCGTCGCGCCGCTGCCGGAGGACCGCGAGAACGTCGTCGGCGGCTACGTCGCCGGGGTCGTGCGCGGCCTCGTCGACCTCGGCCTCACGCGCCGCGTCGCCGACGCGAAGAGCCGCCTCCAGCGCCTCGACCCCACGGCGGACCTCGCCGCGTACCAGGAGGCGTTCGCCGCGCTCCTCGCGGTCGAGGCGGAGCGCCGCACGCTGCGCGAGGGCGAGATCGCCTGAGCCGTCCGGGAGGTCAGGCCCTCGCGTCCGCGGTCGCGGCGGTCGTCGCGGCCCGGCGGTCGCGCGCCGCCTGCCGGTCCGGCGGCATGAGGGCTGCGAGGACGACGAGGACGGCGGCGCTCGCGGCGAGCAGGACGAACACGACGTGGATCGCGCTCATGAGGCCGGGGCCCTCCGGCGTGCCGTCGGCACCGAGCGTCGTGCGGGCGTTGACGATCGCGCCGCAGACCGCGACGCCGACCGCGGAGCCCAGCGACCGCGCGAACATGTTGGTGCCCGTCACGGCGCCGCGCTCCGAGAAGGCGGCCGACGACTGGGCGGCGATGAGCGTCGGGACGGCGGTCAGGCCCATCCCGACACCGACGACGAACGTCGTCGCGGCGACCGCGGCGACCGACGACGAGGCGCCCAGCAGCAGCGTGAGCGAGGTGCCGACGAGGACGAGCGCGGAGCCGATGACGGCGGTCCAGCGGAAGCCGATCCGCAGGTAGAGGCGCCCGGCGTTCGAGGCGGAGATCGGCCAGCCGACCGTCATCGCGGCGAGCGCGAAGCCCGCGACGAGCGGCCCGACGCCGAGGACGCCCTGGGCGTAGATCGGTACGTACGTGGACAGCGCGAGGACGATGACCCCGACGAGGAGCGAGACCGCCGTCGAGACGCCGACTACGCGCCGGCGCAGGATCGCGAGGTCGACCACGGGGTAGCGCGTGCGCCGTGCGTGCAGCGCGAAGACGCCGAGCAGGAGGACCGCGGCGCCGAGGACCGCGAGCGACGCGGGGGAGGCCCACGCCCACGTGGACCCGCCCTCGAGCAGCCCGAGCAGCAGCAGCGTGCTGCCGGCGGTGAGGAGCGCGGCGCCGACGTAGTCGATGGGCTCGCGCGCTCCCTCGCGCGGGGACTCGTGGTACCGGCGGTGCAGCATCCACGCCGCCAGCGCGCACAGCGGCACGTTGACGAAGAAGATCCAGCGCCAGCTCACGAACTCGGAGAAGACGCCGCCGAGCGTCGGGCCGACGACCGACGAGATCGCCCACACCGACGCCAGGTAGCCCTGCGCCTTCGCGCGCTCCTCGAGCGTGTAGATGTCGGCGGCGATCGTCTGGGAGACGGGCATCACCGCACCGGCTCCCAGGCCCTGGAGCACGCGGCCCGCGACGAGCGCCGGCATCGACCACGCGAACCCGCACAGCACCGACCCGAGGAAGAACAGGGCGACCCCGGCCAGCATGAGGCGCTTGCGGCCGAGCACGTCGGACAGCCTGCCGAACACCGGCGTCCCGACCGCCTGCGCGAGCAGATAGCTGGAGAAGAGCCAGGGGAGCTGCGCGAACCCACCGAGCTCGCGCGCGATCGTGGCCGACGCCGTCGCGATGATCGTCGCGTCGAGCGCGACGAGGGCCGTGGACAGCATGAGCGCGAGGAGGACGGGGCCGCGCTCGGAGCGCAGACCGATCCCGGCAGGGGACGTCGTGGTCACGACAGACGCAAGCCCCGGGCAACGGTCGAGTATTCCCGAGGCGCAGACGTGCGCGGTCCGATCGGTCGACGGGACCGGAGAAACACGCGGCCCCGGACCGCTGAACGATCCGGGGCCGAACCCGTGGGCTCCCGCGGTAGGACTTGAACCTACGACCGTCCGATTAACAGTCGGATGCTCTGCCAGCTGAGCTACGCGGGATCGATCACGGCCGTCGCGGTGTGCACCGCAGCGACCGGGGAAAACTCTAGCAGGCTCAGAGGGGTAGTCCGGACGCCGACCGGACCCGGCCCTCGGCGGCGTCCACGCGGGCCGTCACCTCCGGGTCCGTCAGGTCGACGCCGGGGTCGGCGACGACCTGCGAGAAGAGCTCGCCCTCCCCGTCCCGGCGCACCGCGACCCGGGCGGTGAGCCCTGCGGCGAACGTCACGGTCTCGGAGAGCACCACCGACGACTGGACGCGCTCGCGCAGCGTCTGGGCGAGCGACGTGCGACGCGGGTCGGCGAGCGTGAGGGTCAGCGCAGGAGCGCCGTCGACCCACGAGACGGTGATCGTGGCCGTCTCCGGCACGTAGCCCGCGCGGTCGACGTCCGACCACGGGCGTCGCGCGACCGTCCTGCCGGTCGCGTCGCTCGTGAGGAGCTCGGTGCGGGTCGCGACCGCCCACGAGCCGTCGGCCAGCTCGGCCGAGGCGAGCACGCGATCGCTCGCCGGGACGTCGAGCGACCGGCGGACCGGGTCGGGCAGGCTGGGACGGCGGAACCAGGACACGTCCCCACCGTAGCGGCTCGAAGGTGGGGGCCGTACGCAGCTCGGTCGACGAGCCCGGTGCTCCTCCGCTGGCCGATCCGCCCGAGAGCAGCGAGCATCCGAGGAGGCGAGCTTCACGGGCGAGGGGGACGGACCATGATCATGAGGACGGCTGCAGGATTCGTGACGGCGGTCGTCGCGGTGTTGTGCATCGTGCTCGCCGCGATGCCGAGCGCGGCGCTCTCGTACGCCTACCGTGCAGGTCACCCGATGTACTTCGGCGGTCCCCGCTCGGGCGTCCTGTGCACCGGCTCCTACACCATCACCGGGACCAGCGGTTCCTTCCCGGTGACGGCCGGGCACTGCGCCACGCCGGGGACCACGGTGTTCGGCACCGACGCACCCTGGGGCGCGGTCGCCTATGCGAAGACGTACCCGAACACGGATACAGCGCTGGTCCGCGCCTCCGGCGGCGTGGGGCTGTACCAGATGGTCGTCGACCCGCGCACGGGCGCGACACCCGGCGACGGCAGGGTGACGGGAATCATGCGGACGAGCGCGCAGAGCAGGGACGCGCTCGTCGGCAAGATGGGCGTGACGAGCGGCTGGCAGGAGGGGCGGATCAGGTTCTGGGGGTACCACCCCCAGTACGGCGGGGTCCTCGTCTGTCACACGGCGACGACTCTCGCCGGGGACTCCGGCGGCCCCGTGTGGCGCATGGACGAGTTCGGGCTGCGCGCGGTCGGGATCACCGTCCTGCGGCTGGCGGACGGGTCGGGGGGCTGCTACCACCCGATCGACCACGTCCTGAAGGCTTGGGGAGCACGCCTGAACGTCTTCCCGAGCGGATCGGTGACGTACTCCGAGGCGACGCTCTCCGTGCCCGGCAGCCTGCCCTTCGTCAACCTGACGCTGGGGGGCGCGTCCGCGCGGTCGGCACCGAGCTCCGGCGCCACCACCGGTACGCCGGGCCAGGACGCGCCGACCGTGGTCGTGACCTACTGACCGGAGTCGAGCCCTCGGAGGGCTTCCGGTCCTCGTGCCCCGTGCAGGACTTGAACCCGCGACCGAGAGATTATGAGTCTCCTGCTCTGACCGGCTGAGCTAACGGGGCGCGCCGGTGAGCATACCGCCGCGGACCGCCGGTCGGGCGCTGCGGATGCGGTGCGCGCGGCGCAGGGGTGTCATGGCGTCATGACGATCCGGATCAAGCGCGTGTACGAGACGGCTGACGAGGACGACGGGTTCCGTGTGCTCGTCGACCGGCTGTGGCCGCGCGGCGAGAGCAAGGAGAAGGCGCACGTGGACCTCTGGCTCAAGGAGGTCGCGCCCTCCACGGAGCTGCGACAGTGGTTCCACCACGAGGAGCGGCTGTTCGACGAGTTCGCGGAGCGGTACCGGGCCGAGCTGGACGCGAACGGCGAGGCCGTGGGGGAGCTGCGGGACGTCGTCGGGCAGCATCCCGTGGTGACGCTCGTGTACGGGGCGCGGGACGAGGAGCACAACCAGGCGGTCGTGCTGCGGGACTACCTGGCCGCGACGGGCTCGTCCTGACGCGCCGGGGTGCGTCGGCCCGGACGGCCGGGGTCGCGCCGGAGGTCGCGGTCGAGGGTGCGGCGCAGCCGCGGGCCGAGCGGGCGCTCGACGGCGCGGTGGACCGCCCAGGCGAGCAGGAGGCACGCGGCGACCGCGACGGTGAGCGTCGCGGCCCGGGGCAGGTACGGGTGCACCGACTCGATCACCCACCGCCCCCACGACGCGTGCACGAGGTAGAGCGGGTAGGTGAGCGCACCCAGGGCGGTGAGCCATCCCCACGAGACCCGCGCGAGCGGGGTCAGCGTCGCGACGGCGACGACGGCGAAGCACAGGACGATCGCGACCCACCAGACGGCGGGGGGCACGACGACGTCGGTGCTGTTCTCGATGCGGGCCGCCTGGATCCGGCCCGAGACGGCGGCCGCGAGAGCGACGTCGAGGGCGAGCGCGAGCCAGAGGACCGGCGACCGGCGCTCCCGCGTGAGGAGGTAGAGCACCATCCCGCCGGCGAAGAGCGGGGCGTCGGGTGCGACGAGGACGGTCGCGACGAGGTCCGAGCCCGTCCGTGCCGCGATCTCTCCCGCGACGGGCCACAGCACGACGAACGCGACCACCCGCGCCCGGGTGAGGCCGACGGCGACGAGCACCCCGACGAGGACGTAGAACCGCAGCTCCGACCAGAGCGTCCAGTAGACGGCCTCCAGGTCGGGGATCCCGAACGCGCGCTGGACCATGGTGAGGTTGGCGGCCGCCTGCGGGAGGTCGACGTCGCGCCGGCCCGGGATCACGAGGACGAGCAGGGCGAGCGTGAGGAGCACGGCGGCCCAGTACGCGGGGAACAGCCGGCCGGCTCGCGAGGCGACGAAGCCGCGGACGTCGCGGCCCCACGCCGTCATGAGGATGACGAAGCCGCTGACCACGAAGAAGAGCTGGACGCCGAACGAGCCGTAGGCGGCGACGCTCTGCACGCCCGGCAGGGAGTCGCTCGTCCGCTCGCCCCACGCGTGGTGGTTGACGGCGACGAAGTGGTACACGAGCACTGCCGACGCGGCGGCGAACCGGAGTCCGTCGAGCACCGCGAGGCGCGGGGTCGTCGTGGGCATTCGAGGCACGTTACCAAACCGTGATCTGAGGGCCCTGAGGGCGGCGCTCGGCGTGCGTGCGGGGCGCGGTGCTGGCACGGTGTCCGGGCCGGAGAACCCGGCGGCGCGCTGGGGGCGGCGTCCCGACGACCGAGGAGGTCCAGTGGCACCGAGCATCAGCTCGACGGGCAAGGCGGCCGCGCGCGGCGCGCGGGGCAGCAGGCTGCTCGAGATCCTCGCCCGCGCCGGGTACGCCGTCAGCGGCCTGCTCCACCTCGTGGTCGGGGTGCTCGCCGTGCAGGTGGCGACCGGGTCGACGTCGAGCGAGCAGGCGGACCAGACCGGCGCGCTCACCGCCATCGCGCAGACGCCGGGCGGCACCGTCCTGCTCTGGTTCGCGGTCGTGGCGTTCGCCGCGCTCGCGCTGTGGCAGCTCACTGTGGCGATCAGCGGCGCCGCCGAGACGTCCGACCGGCTCAAGGCCGCCGGCAAGGCGGTGCTCTACCTGGCGCTCGGCGTGCTCGCCGTGCAGGTCGTGAACGGGTCCGCGGGCGGCTCCGGCCAGGAGGAGAGCATGACGGCGACGCTCCTGCAGAAGCCGGGCGGCGTGCTCCTCGTGGGCGCCGTCGGCGTCGGGATCGTCGCCGCGGGCGTGTACCACGTGGTCAAGGGCTGGCGGAAGAAGTTCCTCGAGGACCTGGAGGGCGGCACGGCCGGGAACGTCGGACGTGCCGTCGTCACGCTCGGGCGGGTGGGCTACGTCGCCAAGGGGGTCGCGCTCGGCGTGCTCGGCGCGCTCTTCGTCGTGGCCGCCGTGCAGCACGACCCGCAGCAGGCGGGCGGTCTCGACGCCGCGTTCGCGACCCTCGCGGCCCAGCCGTTCGGCGCGGTGCTGCTCGTCGCCGTCGGGCTCGGCTTCGCCGCGTACGGGCTCTACTCGTTCGCCCGCGCCCGGTACGCCCGCATGTGACGCGGTGGGCAGGCGCGCCAGCCGTGAGGCCGGCCGCCCGTCCGCGCGCGCATGGAAGAATGGCGTCCATGGCGATGAGAGAGATCCGGACCATCCCGGACCCCGTGCTCCGCACCCCCTGCGACGAGATCACCACCATCGACGACCGCGTGCGCTCGCTCGTCGCGGACCTCGTCGAGACCGTCGACCACGAGGGACGCGCGGGCCTCGCCGCCAACCAGATCGGCGTGAACCTGCGGGCGTTCTCGTGGAACATCGACGACGAGATCGGGTACGTGCTCAACCCGCGCATCGTCGAGCTCTCCGACGACTACCAGGACGGCGACGAGGGCTGCCTCTCCGTCCCCAACCTCTGGTACCCGACGCGGCGCGCCTGGTACGCGCGCGTCGTGGGGACCGACCTCGACGGCAACGAGGTCGTCGTCGAGGGGACCGAGCTCATGGCCCGCTGCCTCCAGCACGAGTGCGACCACCTGGACGGCATGCTCTACCTGGACCGTCTCGACCGCTCCGTGCGCAAGAAGGCGATGCGGGAGCTGCGCGCCCACCTGTGACGACGCGCGTCGGCCGACCGCGGCCGGGCACGCCCGGCGAATCTCTCGCGCGAACGCGCGATGTCGTGCAAGATGGGCACGAGACACGCCGCGCGATACCTGTGACGTGCTGTGACACCACCCTCGGTGAGGACGTTGGGGAAGACGCAACCTCGACCTAGGGAGGCAGACATGGCCGGTGCCATCACCCGCGGTGTTCTTTACGTGCACTCAGCACCGCGTGCTCTGTGCCCGCACATGGAGTGGGCCGCGGGCAACGTCCTCGGCGTGCGCGTGTCGCTCGACTGGACCGAGCAGCCCGCCGCGCGCGGCCTCTACCGGGCCGAGTACTCGTGGCAGGGCCCGCAGGGGACGGGCGCCAAGCTCGCCTCCGCGCTGCGCGGCTGGTCCCACCTGCGCTACGAGGTCACCGAGGAGCCCAGCCACGGCGTCGACGGCGGCCGCTGGTCCCACACGCCCGACCTCGGCATCTTCTACGCCCAGACCGACGTGCACGGCAACATCGTCGTCCCGGAGGACCGGATCCGTGCCGCGCTGGAGCAGGTGAGCGAGCCCTGGGCCATGCGTGACGCCCTGCACCTCGCGCTCGGCAAGGCGTGGGACGACGAGCTCGAGCCGTTCCGCTACGCCGGTGCCGGCGCCCCGGTGCGCTGGCTCCACCGCGTCGGCTGACGCCGCGTCCGCCACCCCCGGACACGACCGACGGCGCCTGCCGGAAGAACCGGCAGGCGCCCTCGGTCGTGGTGCGCCTAGCTCGCCCGGCGTGCGCAGTGCGTGCGCAGGCGGACGACGGCGCCGGTGGCCACCAGCAGGAGCGCGGCGACCAGGACCAGCGCCAGGTCGTCGGTGCCGGTCCGGGCGAGGTAGTCCGACCCGGTGCCGTTGCCGGTGTTGTTCGAGCCCGAGCCCGAGCCGGGACCGGAGCCGCCCGGTCCGTCGCCGCCCGAGGCCGTGAGGTAGACCTCGAACGACGCGACCGTGGAGTCGCCGACGGCGACGCTCGTCGCCGTGCCCGTGTGCGGGCCGACCTCGAAGTCCGCCGGGACGACGAACGTCCAGCTGACCTGGCCGTTCGCGTCGGCGGTCGCCACCGGCAGGATCAGCGGCTCCGAGTTGATGACCGCCTGGACCGACTCGCCCGGCTCGAAGCCGGACGCGACGAAGGTCTGCTCCGCGCCGCGCAGCACGCGAGGCGTGACGAACGACGAGACCAGGGCGCGGTCACCGGCCGCGACGACCGTGAGCGGCGTCTCCGCCTCGTTCCCGGTGTCGTCGGACGCGTGGACGGTGTAGTCGCCCGGCGTCGCGCCCTCGGGGACCGTGATCGGGGTGGTGAAGCTCCCCGTGTCGTCGGTCTCCACGTCGACCGTCGCGACGACGTCGCCGTCCTCGTCGAGCAGGTCGACCGTGACGGTCGTGCTCGGCGGCCAGCCCTCGCCCGTCACGGTGACCTCGTCGCCGGGGTTCGCCGTGGTCGGGTCGACCGTGACGGTCGGCTCGGACACCCCGACGCCACTGACGCCGAGCGGGGTCTCCGCCTCGGTCGAGGTGGTGTCGTCGATGCCGACCACCGTGTAGTCGCCGGGGGTGGTGTCCGCGGGGACGGTGATCGGGGTGGTGAAGTTCCCGTCGCCGTCGGTGGGGACGTCGCCCAGGCTGGTGACCACCGCGCCGGAGCCGTCGCGGATCTCGACGGTGACCGTGGCGTCGGGGGTGTAGCCCGTGCCGTCGACGGTGACGTCGTCACCGGGGTTGGCGGTGGTCGGGTCGACGGTGATCGTCGGCTCGATCGCGGCTGCCTCCACCGTGAGGGGCGTCTCGTCCTCGGTGGAGGTGGTGTCGTCGATGCCGACGACGGTGTAGTCACCGGGGGTGGCGTCCGCCGGGACGGTGATGGGCGTCGTGAAGCCGCCGTCGCCGTCGGTCGGGACGTCGGTGAGCGTCGCGACGACCGCCCCGTCAGCGTCCCGGACCTCGACCGTGACCGTCGAGTTGGGCGTGTAGCCGGTGCCGGTGACGGTCGTCGGCGTGCCCGCGGGCACGGTCGTCGGGTCGACGGTCACCACCGGGGTGAGAGCCGCGGCCTCGATCGTGAGCGGGGTCTCCGCCTCGGTCGAGGTGGTGTCGTCGATGCCGACGACGGTGTAGTCGCCGGGCGTGGTGTCCGCGGGGACGGTGATCGGGGTCGTGAAGTTCCCGTCGCCGTCGGTGGGGACGTCCTCGACGGTGGCGACGACCGCACCGCTCTCGTCGCGGATCTCGACGGTGACCGTGGCGTCGGGGGTGTACCCCGTGCCGTCGACGGTGACCTCGTCACCGGGGTTCGCGGTCGTCGGGTCCACGGTGAGTGCGGGCTCGATCGCCGCAGCTTCCACGACCAGGGGCGTCTCGGCCTCGGTGGCGGTCGTGTCGTCGATGCCGACGACGGCGTAGTCGCCCGGTGCGGTGTCGACCGGGACGGTGATGGGGCTGGTGAAGCCGCCGTCGCCGTCGGTGGGGACGTCGCTCAGGGTGGCGACGACGGTGCCGGTCGTGTCCCGGACCTCGAGCGTGACGGTCGAGTCGGGCGTGTAGCCGGTGCCGGTGACGGTGGTCGGCGTGCCCGCCGGGACGGTCGTCGGGTCGACCGTGACGGCCGGGGTGAGGGCCGCGGCCTCGACGGTGAGCGGGGTCTCCGCCTCCGTCGAGGTGGTGTCGTCGATGCCGACGACGGTGTAGTCGCCAGGAGTGGTGTCCGCGGGGACGGTGATCGGGCTGGTGAAGTTCCCGTCGGCGTCGGTGGGGACGTCCTCGACGGTGGCGACGACCGCACCGCTCTCGTCGCGGATCTCGACGGTGACCGTGGCGTCCGGGGTGTAGCCCGTGCCGTCGACGGTGACCTCGTCGCCGGGGTTCGCCGTGGTCGGGTCGACCGTGACGGCCGGGGTGAGGGCCGCGGCCTCGACGGTGAGCGGGGTCTCCGCCTCGGTCGAGGTGGTGTCGTCGATGCCGACCACCGCGTAGTCGCCGGGCGTGGTCTCCGCGGGGACGGTGATCGGGGTCGTGAAGCCGCCGTCGCCGTCGGTCGGGACGTCGGAGAGCGTCGCGACGACCGTGCCGGTCGTGTCCCGGACCTCGACGGTCACGGTGGCGTCCGGCGTGTAGCCGGTGCCGGTGACGGTCGTCGGCGTGCCCGCCGGGACGGTCGACGGGTCGACCGTGACGGCCGGGGTGAGGGCGGCAGCCTCCACGGTCAGGGGCGTCTCGGCCTCGGTGGAGGTGGTGTCGTCGATGCCGACGACGGTGTAGGTGCCGGGGGTGGTGTCCGCGGGGATGGTGATCGGGGTCGTGAAGTTCCCCTCCCCGTCGGTCGGGACGTCGCCCAGCGTGGCGACCACCGTGCCGCTCTCGTCGCGGACCTCGACGGTGACCGTCGAGTCGGGGGTGTAGCCCGTGCCGTCGACGGTGACGTCGTCACCGGGGTTGGCGGTGGTCGGGTCGACCGTCACGGAGGGCGTGAGCGCTGCTGCCGTCACGGCGAGAGCCGTCTCGGCCTCGGTCGAGGTGGTGTCGTCGATGCCGACGACGGTGTAGTCGCCGGGCGTGGTGTCCACGGGGACGGTGATCGGGGTCGTGAAGCCGCCGTCGCCGTCGGTCGGGACGTCGGAGAGCGTGGCGACGGCGGTGCCGGTCGTGTCCCGGACCTCGACGGTCACGGTGGCGTCCGGCGTGTAGCCGGTGCCGGTGACGGTCGTCGGCGTGCCCGCGGGCACGGTCGACGGGTCGACGGTGACCGCAGGCGTGATCGCTGCGACCGTCGAACCACGGACGGTCGCCGAGGCGAGATGGAGCTCGGCGAGGCCCGTTCCCGTACCGACCTCGAGGAGCGACAGGGTCAGTGCGCGCTGCGTGAACGTCGCGTCCGCGACGGACGGCTCGGGCTCCTGGACGTTGACGACGAGGCTCACGACCTCCGTGAGGATCTCGAACACCGGCGAGAGCGCCGTGAGCACGGGACCGGTGACCTCCGACGTGATCGTCCCGGCGAGAGTGCTCACCAGTCCGGTCCCGTCGGCGAACAGCACGCTGTTGAGCGGACCGGCCAGCGCGCTGACGAGGTCGCCCAGGGGGAGCGTGACCGGCAGGCCGGAGAGCGCGATGGTGATGGTCGCGTCGCCCGGGGCCACCGTCCCGCCGACCACGTCGCCGACGGTCGTGTCGAGGTTGATGTCGAGGTTCAGCAGGTCTGGTGCGAGGGGGATCGGGTTGTCGACGACGGCCTCGACCGACAGCGTCAGGCTCGCGGCGTGCAGGGCCGTGTCGACCGCGCCGACGAGCGCGGTCGTGAGGTCGTCGAGGGCCGCACCGAGCCCGTCGAGGATCGCGTTGATCGCGGCGTCGTCGAGGACCTCGGTGTTGGGGTCGAACCCGTTCAGCGACCCGGCGCCGCCGAGGATCGTGTCGAGGTCGACCGTGACGGTCCCGTCACCGACGTTGATCACGACGCCCTCGTCGCCGAAGTCCTGGTCGAGCACGGGCGCCAGGGCGCTGTCGAGGTCGACGTCGATCGCGACGGTCGGCTCGAGGTCGGCGCCGAGGACCTCCAGGACGCCGGCCAGCGCGCCGATCGAGTTCAGCGCCTGGGCGAGCAGCCCGTCGGTCCCGACGAGCTGGCCGACGGCGCCGTCCACGAGCGGGACGACCTCGTCGTCGACCGTCGTGGCGATGCCCGAGACGGCGGGGCTGTCGAGCGTGAGGGTCGCACCGGCGATCTGGTAGTCGCCGGTCGGTGCCGTGCCGCCGGTCGCCTCCGCCGTCGCGGACAGCGCGCCGAGCGACAGGTCGAGGTCCGCGACGACCGACTCGAAGCCGGGGCCGAGGAGCTGCGTGAGGTTGAGCTGCGCGTCGGACGGGAACTCCTCGCTGCCGCCGACGGAGATCGCGCCCTGGTCGGAGACGGCGCCGGACGCGGCGCGGGCCGAGCCGTCGTCGTTCGCCTCGCCGTACTGGTTGACCGCGCCGAGCTGCAGGATCCCGTTGGGGCCCAGCAGCTGGAGGGTGCCGGTCAGGTCGATACCGAGCGTCTGGAAGACCGAGGCGGCCAGGGGGTTGGTGACGACGGGGTTCGCCCCGGAGGGGTTCTCGGCCACGGCCCCGTCGAGGGCAGCGATCGTCGCGAGGTCGAGCCCGGCGACGCTGCCGCTGAGGAACTGCCCGCTGGCCTCCGAGTCGTCGGTGGGGGCGGCCGTCGCGGCGATCCCTCCCGCGAAGGTCAGGGCGCCGACGACACCTCCCACCGCGGCGAGCGCCGTCGCTCGCCTCCAGAGGGGAGGTGGTGCCGGGGTGGAGAGGTGTCTCGCCGTTCGGGTCACGTGCTCTGTCCTTCCGCTCGCCTGCCTCGAGGTCGCGATGTGGCAGAGGCCACATCACGCCCACAGGTTCGGCGATGCGACGTGAGCGCGCTCGGCGGGTGACGAGGGGGGCGGGGGTGAATCCCCCCGGATCCTCGGCCGTCCGGGAGACTGCGTCCGGATTTGGGCGACCTTGTCAGGACAAAACGGATGGGTGAAAACGCAACGAACTGGACGGACGTCCATCTCAGGAGCCGAGATCTCCCGTCCGGACGGGCCTCGGACGCACGCGAGCCCCGGCGCGACGGCTGATGGCCGACGCGCCGGGGCTCGTGAGAGGTCGGTCAGGCGCTCGCGACGGCGAGCGCGACGTTGTGGCCGCCGAACCCGAACGAGTTGTTCACCGCGACGATGTCGCCGGACGGCAGCGGAGCCGGGGTGTCGCGCACGAGCGGCACCTGGAGCTCCGGGTCGGGGTTCGCGACGTTGATCGTCGGCGGAGCGAGGCGCTCGGCGACCGCCTTGATCGTGAAGATCGACTCCAGGGCACCCGCGCCACCGAGGAGGTGGCCCGTCATCGACTTGGTCGCCGACAGCAGCACGTGGTCCGTGTCGGAGCCGAGGAGGGAGCGGATCGAGCGGGTCTCCGTGAGGTCGCCCACCTTGGTCGAGGTCGCGTGCGCGTTGACGTGCACGACGTCGCGGCCGGTCACGCCGGCCTCCTCGATCGCGCGGCGCATCGCCGCGACCTGCCCGCGACCCTCCGGGTCCGGGGAGGTGATGTGGTAGGCGTCCGAGGACAGGCCGACGCCCGCGAGCCGCGCGTACACGCGGGCACCGCGCGCGGCGGCGTGCTCGGCGCTCTCCAGGACGACGACGCCCGAGCCCTCGCCGATGACGAAGCCGTCGCGGTCGACGTCGTAGGGGCGCGACGCGCCCTGCGGGTCGTCGTTGCGCAGCGAGAGCGTGCGCGAGGCGGCGAAGGCCGCGATCGGCATGGGGTGGATCGTCGCCTCGGTGCCGCCTGCGACGACGACGTCGGCGCGGCCGGCGCGGATCATGTCGACGCCGTAGCCGATCGCCTCGGCCCCGGACGCGCAGGCCGAGACGAGCGCGTGGGCGCCCGCACGGGCACCGAGCTCGAGCGACACGTACGCGGTGGGGGAGTTGGGCATGAGCATGGGCACCGTCATCGGGAGCATGCGGCGGGCACCGCGCTCACGCAGCGTGTCCCAGCCGTCCAGCGTGGTCCAGATGCCGCCGATGCCGGACGACACGACGGTGCCGAGACGGTCGCCGTCGACCTCGGGGCTGCCCGCGTCGGCCCACGCCTCGCGCGCCGCGATGATCGCGTACTGCGTGGACGGGTCCATGCGCTTGATCTCGGGCCGCGCCAGGACCTCGGCCGGGTCCACCTTGAGGGTCGCGGCGAACGTCACCGGGATCTCGTAGCGCTCCGCCCAGTCGTTGTCGAGGGTGCGGGCGCCGGACTCGCCGGCGAGCGCCGCCGCCCAGGTCGAGGGCACGTCGCCGCCCAGCGGCGTGGTGGCGCCGAGGCCGGTGACGACGACTTCAGTAGCGGCGGACATGGTGCTCCTCGGGTGGGGTTCTGGGGCGGGAGGACGGGCGGGTCGGCGCGGGTGACGCCGACCCGCCCGTGGGCCTGCGAAGCAGGCGGGGCGTGCTCAGGCCTGGGCGCCCGTGATGAAGGACACGGCGTCGCCGACCGTCGTGAGGTTCTTGACCTCGTCGTCCGGGATGCGGACCCCGAACTTGTCCTCGGCGTGCGTGACGATCGTCATCATCGACAGCGAGTCGATGTCGAGGTCGTCGGTGAAGGACTTCTCGAGCGCGACGGCGTCGGTCGGCAGACCCGTCTCCTCGGCGACGATCTCCGCGAGGCCGGCGAGGACTTCCTGCTCGGTGTAAGCCATGGTTTCTCCTTGTCGTGGGGCCGGCGGCGACCGGTCCCGGTGGCGGTGCCCGGGTGGGTGTCCCGGGCGGTACAGCGATAGACGGTGCGTGCGACGGACGGGTCCGCCGACGGCGTGGGTCCTCCCGCGGGGGAGGTCGGCCGTCCGTCCAGGGTGATTCTCCCCTACGGCAGGACGACCACCTGCGCCGCGTAGACCAGCCCGGCGCCGAACCCGATCTGGAGCGCGAGGTCCCCGGAGCGGACCTGGCCCTCGTCGAGCAGGCGGCGGGTGGCGAGCGGGATCGAGGCGGCCGACGTGTTGCCGGTCTCCGCGATGTCGCGGGCGACCGCCACCGTGTCGGGGAGCTGGAGCTGCTTGATCATCTGGTCGATGATGCGCATGTTCGCCTGGTGCGGCACGAAGGCGCCGATGTCGCCGGGTGCCACCCCGGCCTCCGCCATGGCCTTGGCCGCGACGGGCGCCATCTGGAACGCGGCCCACTTGAACACGCTCTGCCCGTCCTGGCGCAGCGTGGGCCACCCGAGCGAGGGGTCCTCGCGCAGGTCCGACCAGGCGTGCGTCTGGCGGATCGCCTGGGCCTTGCCGCCGTCGGACCCCCACACCGTGGGGCCGATGCCCGGGGTGTCCGACGGGCCGACGACCGCGGCGCCCGCGCCGTCGCCCAGGAGGAACGAGATCGACCGGTCCGTCGGGTCGATGAAGTCGCTCATCTTCTCGGCGCCGACGACGAGCACGTGCGTGGCGATGCCCGCCCGGACGAGCGCGTCGGCCTGCGCGATCGCGTAGGCGTAGCCCGCGCACGCGGCCGAGACGTCGAACGCGGCGGCAGGCGTCGCGCCGAGGCGCTCGGCGAGCACCGCGGCCGCGGCGGGCGTCTGGTGGAAGTACGTGACCGTGGAGACGATGACGGCGTCGACGTCGGCGCCCTGGAGCCCCGCGCGGGCGAGCGCGTCGCGCGCCGCCGCCTCGGACAGGTCGAGCACGTCGACGTCGGCGCCGGCGCGGCGACGCGTCACGATCCCGGTGCGCTGGCGGATCCACTCGTCGGACGAGTCGATCGGCCCGGCGATGTCGTCGTTCGTGACGACGTTCTCGCCGCGCACGCCACCGATCGCGAGGATCCGCGAGAACGCCGGGCCGGTGGCCTGGCGCAGCGTCACGCCGCTCACGCGTCGTCGCCCGGGGCAGGTGCGCCGCCCACGACGGAGTGGCGGGCGATCAGGTCGCGGGCCGCCTCGACGTCGTCGGGCGACTTCACGGCCACCGACTCCACGCCCTTGAGGGTGCGGCGCGCGAGGCCCGTGAGGACACCGCCCGGCGCGAGCTCGAGGATCGCGGTGACGCCCAGCTCGGCGAGCGTCTCCTGGCACAGGTCCCAGCGCACGGGCGCGGCGATCTGCGCGGTGAGGCGCCGGACGACGTCGCGTGCCTTGCCGGACGTGCTGCCCTCGATGTCGATGGTCGCGTACGACTCGCCGTCGGCGTTCGAGAGGAACGGCAGGCGCGGGTCGGTGACGTCCCACGCCGCGGCGACCGGCTCGAACTCCTCGAGCGCGGGCTGCATGAACGGCGTGTGGAACGCCCCGGCGACCTGGAGCGGGATGACGCGCGCCTTGGCGGGCGGGTTCTCGGCGAGCGCCGCGAGGTGGTCGAGCGCCCCGGCGGCGACGACCTGGCCGCCGCCGTTCACGTTCGCCGGCCACAGGTGCGCGGCCTCGATCGCGGCGAGGACCTCCTCGGGGTCGCCCCCGACGACCGCGCTCATGCCGGTGGGCGTCGCGGCGGCGGCCGCGGCCATGGCGCGCGCACGGTGCGCGACGAGCCCGACCGCGCCGACGTCGGTCAGCGCGCCCGCGACCGCGGCGGCGGCGAGCTCCCCGACCGAGTGGCCTGCGGTCACGTCGACGACGTCGGCGGTGTCGCGGCCGTCGAGGATCGCCCGCAGGGCGACGAGCGACGACGCGACGATGAGCGGCTGGGCGACCGCGGTGTCACGGATCGTGTCGGCGTCGGACTCCGTCCCGTGCGCGCGCAGGTCGAGGCTCGCGGCCTCGCCGAACGCGGCGACCTGGTCGGCGACGCCGGGCAGCTCGAGCCAGGGGGCGAGCATTCCGGGGGACTGGGAGCCCTGTCCAGGGCACAAGACGGCGAGCACCCGTCAACTGTGCCAACCCGCTGCTCCCGCGCCACGTCACGACCCGCACCAACCTTGCGGAAGGTGATTGTGCCGAACCTACAAGGCGACCCGGACGGCGCGCCCCACGAGCGCCGCTCCGCCCGCCCTGGCTCAGCGCGCGGTGGAGAGCTGCCCGAGGGCGAGCGCGACCTGCAGGACGAACGACTCGCGCGCGTCGAGCGGGTCCCACCCGGTGATCTCGGAGACCTTGCGCAGGCGGTAGCGCACGGTGTTGGGGTGCACGTACAGCGAGCGGGCCGCCGCCTCGAGCGACCGTCCCGTGCCGAGGTAGGCCGACAGGGTCTCGAGCACGGATCCCGTCGCCTCCGCGAGCGGCCGGTACGCCTGCGCGACGAGCGTGCGGCGCGCGGTCGTGTCGCCCGTGAGCACGCGTTCGGGGAGCAGGTCGTCCGCGAGGACCGGGCGCGGTGCCTGGGGCCACGCCGGTGCGGCCCGCAGGCCCGCGAGCGCGGCCTGGGCCGAGCGCGCCGCCTCCTCCAGGCCGGGGACGGTCGGGCCGATGACGACGGGGCCGGGCCCGAACCGCGGCAGGAGCGACGCGGCCGCGGCCTGCAGGTCGCCGTCCCCGCCGAGGACGAGGACGAGGCGGTCGCCGTGGATGCCCACGAGCGCGTCGCCCGCCGCGCGGCGCGTCGCGCGGCGCAGCTCGGCCGTGCGCACCTCGTCGAGCGTCGAGGCGATCGTCCCCGCCATGACCAGGGTCGGGCCGTGGCCGCCCCAGCCGAGCGCCGAGACGCGCGAGCGCAGCGAGTCGTCGCCGTCGCCGCGGATCAGCGCGTCGACGACGAGGGCCTCGAGGCGCGCGTCCCACGCGCCGCGGACCTCCGCGGCGCGCGCGTAGACCTCGGCGGCGGAGAACGCGACCTCGCGCGAGTAGCGCAGGACCGCCTCGCGCAGGTCGCGCTCGCCTCCCGGGGCGGCGAGCTGGTCGGAGTACGCCTCGACGACCTCGACGACGATGCGGACGAGCTGGAGCGTGTTCTGCAGCGAGATCGAGCGGGTCAGCTCCGGAGGGGCGGCCGCGAAGATGTCGCTCACGCCGTGCGGCGGGGCCAGCGGGTCGGCGTACCAGGTGACGAAGGCGGTGATGCCGGACTGCGCCACGAGACCGACGTACGAGCGGTCCTCGGCCGGCAGCTCGCGGTACCAGGGGATCTCGTCGTCCAGGCGGCGCAGGGCCGCGGACATGAGCAGACCGCTCCCGTCGCGCAGGCGCTGGAGGTTGTCCGCGTTGCCCGTCGGGCCGCTCGGGGCGGACGCGCTCGCGGGCGTCCTGGGGGTGGCCGTCACGCGCCGAGCATACGGTCCGTGCTTGTGGACAGTCCACAAATGGCCGCGCCCGCACACGAGCCCGCGCGGAGCCCGACGGCGTCCGACCCGGGCCGCTGGGTGAGCGTCCGGACGACCCGCTAGGGTCGGGACATGGCCCTCATGCCCCGACTCCGCCAGCTCATGCGTCGGCCGACGTCCGCGTCGACCGTCGGCACGCGCCGCCCGCGGTCCGGGGAGAAGCGCGGGGACACGGTCCACGAGGACGCCCTGCGGGCGATGCTCGTCGACGACCCCAACGACGAGCGCGCGTTCCGGGCGCTCGCCGAGCTGGTCCGGCGCCGCGCCGCCGAGGGGCCGGCCGCGGACGACCCGCTCGCCGCGCCTGCGGACGAGACGGAGAAGCAGCGCGCCGCGGACCTCGCGGTCTGGGCGCTCGCGGAGGAGCTCGCCGGGCACCCCAAGGGGTGGTACCCGCTCGTCGAGCTGGGGCGGCTGTCCCTCGACGACGACCAGGAGGCCGCGCTGCGCCGGTTCGCCACCGCGGCCGAGCGCGACCCGTCCGGCCGCGCGCTCGCACAGTCGATGGAGGTGCTGCGCACCGCGGGCCTGCCCGTCGAGGCGCTGGGCCTGGGCGTCGGGCACTGGCGCGCGCGCGAGCACGAGCCGGAGGTCGGGCGCCAGCTCGTCCTCGCGGCGATCGAGGCCGACCGTCCCCTCGAGGCCCGGCACCACCTGGAGTCGCTGGTCGAGTACGGCGACCCTCAGGGTGTGGCGTCCCTGCGCACGGACCTCGAGCGCACCGTCGCGCAGGCCGAGCAGCACCGCGCCGGGACCTGACCCGCGCCGCCCGGGCGAGGACGCGGCGCGGGACCGCCGCTGCGCCGTCGGGCCGCCCACTGCCCGCACGACGACGGCCGGTCACCCCGCGGGGCGACCGGCCGTCGTCGTGCTACCGGGCGGGGACCGTCAGGACTCGCCGCCCGCGTTGCCGGACGTGCCGGCGGTGACGTCCATGAGGCGGTACTTCTCGATCGCCTGGGCGGACGCGTCCGCGGGGACCTTGCCCTGCTTGGCGAGCGCCTGCAGCGTGCGGACCACGACCGACGGGCCGTCGATCTTGAAGTGCCGGCGGGCGGCCGCGCGGGTGTCGGAGAACCCGAAGCCGTCGGCCCCGAGCACCTCGTAGTCGCCCGGGACCCACTTGCGGATCTGGTCGGGCACGAGGTGGTCGTAGTCGCTCGTCGCGACGAACGGGCCCTCGGCTCCGGACAGCTTCTCGGTCACGTACGCGACGCGCGGCTCGGCGGCCGGGTCGAGGAACGCGGCCTGGTCGGCGGCGAGGCCGTCGCGGCGCAGCTCGTTCCAGCTCGTCACGCTCCACACGTCGGCCGCCACGCCCCAGTCGTCGTGGAGGAGCTGCTGCGCCTCCAGCGCCCACGGGACGCCCACGCCCGAGGCGAGGATCTGGGCCCGCGGGCCGTCGCCCTCGCCGACGGAGATGCGGTGGATGCCCTTGAGGATGCCCTCGACGTCCACGTCCTCCGGCTCGGCCGGCTGGACCATCGGCTCGTTGTACACCGTGAGGTAGTACATGACGTTCTGGTCACGCCCGTCCGCGCCGACGCCGTGCTCGCCGGGGCCGAACATGCGCTCGATGCCGTCGCGCACGATGTGGCGGATCTCGTACCCGTAGGCCGGGTCGTACTGGACCATGGCCGTGTTCGTGCCCGCGAGGAGCGGCGAGTGGCCGTCGGCGTGCTGCAGGCCCTCGCCGGTCAGCGTCGTGCGGCCCGCGGTCGCGCCGATGATGAAGCCGCGCGTGAGCTGGTCGCCCGCCGCCCAGAACTGGTCGCCCGTGCGCTGGAAGCCGAACATCGAGTAGAAGATGTAGAACGGCACCATGATCTCGCCCTGCGTGGCGTAGGACGTGCCGACCGACTGGAACGCGGCCGCGGAACCGGCCTCGTTGATGCCGGTGTGCATGATCTGGCCGGCCTCGGACTCCTTGTAGCTCAGCATGAGCTCGCGGTCCACGGCGAGGTAGTGCTGCCCCTGGGTGTTGAAGATCTTCGCCGACGGGAAGATCGAGTCCAGGCCGAACGTGCGCGCCTCGTCCGGGATGATCGGCACGATGCGCTTGCCGAACTCCTTGTCCTTGATGAGGTCCTTGAGGAGCCGGACGAAGGCCATCGTCGTGGCGATCTCCTGCTGGCCCGAGCCCTTCTTGAGGATCTCGTAGGACTTGTCGCCCGGCAGGGTGATCGGCTTGGGCGACGAGCGGCGCTCGGGGACGAACCCGCCGAGCTGCTGGCGACGGTTCAGCAGGTACTGGATCTCCGGCGCGTCGGGGCCCGGGTGGTAGTACGGGGGCTCGTACGGGTTGGCGTCGAGCTCCTCGTCCGTGATCGGGATGCGCAGGGAGTCGCGCAGCGCCTTGAGGTCGGCGAGGCCGACCTTCTTCATCTGGTGCGTCGCGTTGCGGCCGGCGAACGTCGGGCCGAGCGCGTAGCCCTTGACCGTGTGCGCGAGGATCACCGTCGGCTGGCCCGTGTGGGCGCGTGCCGCGGCGTAGGCCGCGTAGATCTTGCGGTAGTCGTGGCCGCCGCGCTTGAGGTTCCAGATGTCGTCGTCGGTCATGTTCTCGACGAGCTGCTTGGTCCGCGGGTCGCGGCCGAAGAAGTGCTCGCGGATGAACGCGCCGGACTCCGCGCGGTACGTCTGGTAGTCGCCGTCGGGCGTGACGTTCATGAGGTTGACCAGGGCGCGGTCCTTGTCCGCGTTGAGCAGGACGTCCCACTCGCGGCCCCAGATGACCTTGATGACGTTCCAGCCCGCACCGCGGAACTGCGCCTCGAGCTCCTGGATGATCTTGCCGTTGCCGCGCACCGGGCCGTCGAGGCGCTGCAGGTTGCAGTTCACGACGAACGTCAGGTTGTCGAGCTGCTGCTGCGCCGCGAGCTGGAGCATGCCGCGCGACTCGGGCTCGTCCATCTCGCCGTCGCCGAGGAACGCCCACACGTCCTGCTGCTCGGTGTCACGGATGCCGCGGTTGTGCAGGTACTTGTCCGTCCACGCCTGGTAGATCGCGCTCGCCGGACCGAGGCCCATGGAGACCGTCGGGTACTCCCAGAAGTCGGGCATGAGCCGCGGGTGCGGGTACGACGGCAGGCCGCCGCCCGGGTGCGACTTCTCCTGGCGGAACCCGTCGAGCTGGTCCGCCGAGAGGCGGCCCTCGAGGAACGCGCGCGCGTACACGCCGGGCGAGGCGTGGCCCTGGAAGTAGACCTGGTCGCCGCCGCCGGGGTGGTCCTTGCCGCGGAAGAAGTGGTTGAGGCCCACCTCGTACAGCGTCGCCACCGACGCGTAGGAGGAGATGTGGCCGCCGACGCCGATGCCGGGCCGCTGCGCGCGCGTCACCATGACGGCGGCGTTCCAGCGGATCCACGAGCGGTAGCGGCGCTCGAGCGCCTCGTCGCCGGGGAAGTAGGGCTCCTCGTGCACACCGATGGTGTTCACGTAGGGGGTGGTCAGGGACGTCGGGACGGCGACGTTGCGCTCCCGGGCCCTCTTGAGCAGGTTCAGCAGGACGTAGCGGGCGCGCGGGCCCCCGCGGTCGTCGATCAGGCCGTCGAGGGCCTCGACCCACTCGCCGGTCTCGGCGGGGTCGAAGTCCGGAACCTGGCTGAGCAGACCGTTGATCAGCGGTCCGGTCTCGTCGTACGAAGCCACCAGCAACCTCATATCTCGTCGGATGCCGGGCGCACGGCCGCGCGGTACACGGCCGACACCCGTCTCGGGGCCACTCCGGGCACGCGGCCGCGGCCGCTGGTGGCGACCGCGCCTCTTCACGAGACCAGGGTGGTCTACCCATTGTGTTCACAACGCGCTCGTAAGTCACACCATCGGGTGGTCAAGAGGGCGTGATTTCGGCGACACGGCCGGGAGGGGAGGTGTCCCGGCGTCGCGCGGGTGCGGTGCCCGACGGCGGTCCGGGCACCACGTGCCCGGCCGGTGTCCGTGGGAGGCACCTTGCCAAGCAACGGATCCTCCGGTGGGCTACCTTTGCCAGACACGGCAGGTCGTCGTGCGCGCGGGCGTCCGCCCGCGCGTCGGGCGGCCCGCCGCACGGACGGACAGGACGAGGAAAGGAACGACACGACAGTGACCGACACCGCAGGGCCCAGCGGGGCGGACCGCCTGGGGTTCGCGCCCGGCAACGTGGTGCAGGAGTTCGGCTGGTCGGAGGACGTCGACGACGACCTGCGCGGTGAGCTCGAGGAGCTCGTCGGCGGCGAGCTCGTGGACGAGGACTACGACGACGTCACCGACGGCGTGATCGTGTGGTTCCGCGAGGACGACGGCGACCTCACCGACCTGCTCGTGGACGTCCAGACCGTGCTCGACGACGGCGGCCTCATCTGGGTGCTCACGCCCAAGCCGGGCCGGTCCGGGCACGTGGGCCACAACGACATCCAGGAGGCCGCGACCACGGCCGGGCTGCACGCGACGAGCACGTTCGCCATCGCGCCCGACTGGTCCGCGACGAAGCTCGGGACCCGTGGCCGCGGTCGCTGACGGCGCGAGCGCACCGACCGTCGGGGGCGCGGTGCGTCCTGGTCCGGGGGACCCGGCGCCCGACTTCACGCTGCCCGACACGCACGGCACGCCCGTCCACCTCGCCGACCTGCGCGGCGGCCCGGTGCTCCTCGTGTTCTACCCGTTCGCGTTCTCCGGCATCTGCACGGGCGAGCTCTGCGAGCTGCGGGACAACCTCGAGGACTTCGAGGCCGCCGGCGTGACCCTGCTGGGCATCTCCTGCGACTCGGTGTTCACGCAGAAGGCGTGGGCGGCCCAGGAGGGCTTCGAGTTCGACCTCCTCTCCGACTTCTGGCCCCACGGCGACGTCGCCCGGGCCTACGGCGTGCTGGACGAGGAGAACGGGCTCGCCCTGCGCGGCTCGTTCCTGCTCGACGCCGACGGGATCGTGCGCTGGTCCGTCGTCAACCCGCGCGGGCAGCGCCGCGACCTCGACGGGTACCGACGGGCGCTCGAACAGCTCTGACGCGGCGCGCCGCGTCGATGAGCGAGGCAGAGCGGCCGACGGTGGTCCTCGCGTGGGCCGTCACGACCCGGCGTGGCCGGTGGCGGGGTGCGCACCCGGTAGGCTGTGCTCCGCTGTTCCGGGGCCTGTAGCTCAGTTGGTTAGAGCGCCACGCTTACACCGTGGATGTCGGGGGTTCGAGTCCCTCCGGGCCCACCACCAAGGGCAAAGTGACGTTGCCATGCGGGCTGGCCGACGGCGTGCGAATCGACGAAGTTGCGCGACGCGCGCGCCATCGCCATGTGTGCGCCTCGTTCGTCACGGTGGAACCGTGGTCACGGGTTTGCACCGATGTGGCGCTGAGACGTTGGCCAGGTTCGGCGGGACGATGGCCAGGTCCAGTGCGGTGACCGCTGCTGGGGCGCCCTGCTGTGGTCCGAGACGACCCATTGACCTCATCCGTGCAGGCCAGCGCCGACATCTGGAGTTATTGATTGCTGGCGCCTAGGATTTTGCACGACCGCCGATGCGGCGGCTACGTACTAGTGGATGGAACCACCAATGGCGAAGGGTCACCTCTGTCCCGACTGCGGCACCTACACGCTCCAGCCGATCAGCACGAACTGGCTTCAGTGCTCTACGTGCAAGGTCAAGCGGCCGCGCTGACGCTGGATCGCCCTCCGCACGGTGAACATCCCAGGCTCTAGGCCTGCTTGGGTAGATGGAGTCGTGGAGTTCGGGGCTCACGCTCCTTCGGGTCGCCTGCTCCGGATCCCGCTCGTCGTCCGTTGGGTTGCTGTGGTCGCCGCTCCTCCTCGGCTGATGTGGCCTCGTGAGCGACGTCGTCCGAGGTGATCGCGGCCGGGCCGGATAGGGTCCTGCGAGTGCCGAACACAAACGCCATCCTGCCCGGTACGTTTCGGACCTCGGACGGTTCGCCGGTGCCGTTCTCCGAAGCGCTTCGCATCTGGGTTCCGCTCGCCCACGCCGAGCTCGTCTCGACCGCGCACCGGTACCACGCCGTCACGACCTACAAGGCGTTGAGCGAGCACGTGCAGGAGCGCTCCGGGATCCGCACGCGCCAGCTCCTCACCAACTGGATCGGGAAGCTGCTCGAGCAGGTGGCTGTCGTGGCCAAGGACAACATGGAGCCCCCGCTGACCGCGCTGTGCGTCCGTCAGGACGGCACCATCGGCGAGGGGTACGCGAAGGCGCCCAAGTTCGTGGACGACATTCCCGGGGACGACATCGAGCAGTACGCGGCTGTGCACCGGCTGCTCTGCTATCGCACGTATGCCGAGGACCTTCCTGCTGACGGCGGGACGCCTGCGCTCACCCAGGCCGTGGTCGATCGGCGGGCGCGAGCCGCAGGACAGGAGCCCAAGAGCCGGCCGACGTGCCCCCAGTGCTTCATGGTCCTGCCGTTCACGGGCACCTGCGACGACTGCGGGTGATCTGATCCGGGGATGACCGCCCTCGACGTGCCGACGGCAGGAGGCTGCGGTCGTGTCGGCACCGCCCCCTAGCATCGGCCCCACCAGCAGCGACGACGTGACGGTGAGGTAGAGCGTGCTCGAGAAGGTCAAGGGTCTGTTCCGGCGGGACGAGGAGCAGGCGGGAGGGGGCCGGCCGAGCGCTCGGCTCGTCGACGCGCTGAAGGTGCTCGCCGTCGAGTCGCCGGGCCTCGCGGACCGCGCGGTCGCGTACGTGCACCGGGGCGAGGGGCCGGAGGTCCTGCTGGAGCTCGAGGCCCTGCGCGGCGGTGACGTCGAGGCGCTGCTGGGGCGGCCGGGCCAGTCCGGCATCTACTCGTGGACGACGCCCGCGCAGGACGACCGGCTGAAGGCCGCGGTGCCGGGCTGGACGTCCGCGAAGGCCGTCACGGCCCGGTCCAACCTCTACACGCTGAGCGACTCCGTGACGATCCCCGAGCTCGTTCGCCTCGGCCGGGTGCTGAGCGCCGTGTCGTCGGAGGTGGACCGCGAGCGCCCCACCGACCCGCGCTGGCTGACGGTGCTGGTCAACGACGTGTCGCGGCGCGCGAACGACCGCCGCAAGGGCAAGAACGGGAAGCGGGCACCCGACCGCTGGACGCCGGACCTGCTGGTGGCGCTCGCGATCGAGGGCGGCGTGCCGGAGGCCGACGCGCCGGCGGTCGTGCTGCGCGAGCTGTTCGAGCGCCCGACGTCGTCGGGCTGGGCCTCGCGGCACCTCGGCCCGGCGCTGCTCGGCGACCCGGCGCGCGACTTCGTGGTCGCGCACGTGGACGTCGCGACCCAGGCGCTGCCGGGCGTGAGCGCCGCGGGCCGGACGGAGCTGGTCGAGCTCGTGGCGTCCGACCCGGCGGCGACCGACGCGCTCGCCCCGCTCCTGGCGCGGCTCGCGGCGGACACGAGCAAGGGTGTCCGTGAGGCGGCGGTGGCCGCCGTCGCGCAGCTCCCGGGCGAGCGCCAGCGCGAGATCCTCACCCCGCTCCTCACGGCCCTCGCGCCGTCCCGGCTCGGGACGGTCGTGACGCGCCTCGCGCAGGTCGACGGCGGGCTGGCCGACCTCGAGCAGGCCGCCGAGCAGTCGACCGGGGCGCGCGCGACGCTCCTGCGCGACACCGTCGAGCGCGCCCGCGTGCTCGACGCCGCGCAGGAGGACGAGCCGGCGATCGAGGTCCCGCCCTTCGAGCCCTTGCCGGAGACGGTGCTGGGCGACGAGTTCGTGCAGGCCGCGCGGGCCGCGATCGACACCGCCCTCGAGCGCGCCCGCGCCGAGCAGGCGGCGCACCCCGGGAGGAAGGACGACGCCGGGTGGCCGCGGTGGCGTCGACAGGCCGTCGAGCAGGACCTCAAGGAGCTGCCCGGCATCTCCGACGAGGACCTCCGGGTCTTCGCGGGGTTCCTGTCCGGGACGAGCACGCGTCGCCCGGGCGGCGTCGCGATGCGCCGGCTGTCCGCACCGGGCGTCTTCTCGCGCCTCCCGGGCATCACCCTCCTGCACCGGCTGCGGCTCCAGGCGAACGAGGCGCGCGGGCGCAGCGAGCGGTTCGGCTGGTACCGGCTCAACGAGGGCGACACGCTCGACGTCGACCTGCGCGTCCTCGACGAGGCGCTGCGACGCATCGGTCGCGACGACGCCGAGGCGCTCGTCGACGAGCTGTACTTCTCCACGTGGTGGGCCATGGACACGGTGACGCCCGAGAACGCGTGGCCGTACTACGCGGGGCGCCTCGACCGGCTCGCCGCGGCGCTCGACGACCGCGAGCGCGCCTACGGCACGACCAAGCCGGCCCGGGCGCTCGCGGTGCTCGCGCAGCTCCCGCACGTCCCGCGCCGGTTCTTGCCGCGACTGACCGAGCTCGCGCTCGGCGAGGGGCGCACCTACCGCGCGACGGCGCAGGCGGCTCTGAGCACGCACCCCGGCGTGCGGGGGCTGGCCGAGCAGGGGCTCGGCAACGGCCGGTCCGAGGTGCGCCGCACCGCCGCGGAATGGCTGGCCCGGCTCGGCGACGCCGACGCTGTGCCTGCCCTGCGGGCCGCGCTCGCGAAGGAGCGCAGCGAGGTCGTCCGTGCGGCGCTCCTCACGTCGCTCGAGAGCCTCGGGGAGGACATCTCGGTCGACCTCGCGCCGGAGGTGCTGCTCGCGGAGGCGACCAAGGGGCTGCGCGGCAAGGCGCCGGTGAGCATGTCCTGGTTCGACCTGGGCTCCCTCCCGGACGCGCGCTGGGCGGCGGACGGCTCGCCGGTGGACCCGACGATCCTGCGCTGGTGGGTCGTGCTCGCGGTCAAGCTCAAGGACCCGAGCGGCGCGGGGCTGCTCGAGCGATACCTGTCGCTCCTGCAGGAGGAGGACCGCGCGCGCCTCGGCAGCCACGTGCTGGCCGCGTGGGTCGCGCAGGACACGCGCAACCCGTCGCCCCAGGAGAGCGACGCGCACGCGACGGCCGGTGCCCAGCAGCGCTACGACCAGTACCAGGCGTGGGCCAAGCGCTCGCCCGAGTACTACTCGGTCGAGGCGTCCAAGTCGGTCGAGGACCATCACCGTGACCTGTACCGGGAGCACCAGGCGACCTACCTCGGCTCCGCGGTCAAGGACAAGGGGATGCTGGCGCTCACGGTCGCGATGCCGGGCGGCGAGCTCGCCGCGACCTTCCAGCGCTACGCCAAGGCGCACATCGGCCGCCGGGCGCAGACCGAGGCTCTCGTCCAGGCGCTCGCGGCGAACGGTCAGCCCGCCGCGATCCAGGAGCTGCTCGCGGTCTCGCGCCGCTTCCGGCAGGCGACCGTGCAGGAGACCGCGCAGCGGCTCGCCGCCGAGCTCGCGGACCGGCGCGGCTGGACGGCGGACCAGCTCGCGGACCGGACGGTCCAGACGGCGGGCTTCGAGGACGACGGTCTGCTCCACCTCGACCTCGGGTCGCGCGAGTACGTCGGGCGCATCACTCCCGCGTTCACCCTCGAGCTCACGAGCGACGCCGGGAAGGTCGTCAAGGCGCTCCCGGCCGCGCGGGCGCAGGACGACCTCGAGCTCGTCTCGGCCGCGAAGAAGCAGCTCACCGCGAGCCGCAAGGAGCTCAAGTCGGTCGTCGCGCTGCAGACGCAGCGGCTCTACGAGGCGATGTGCGTGGGCCGCACCTGGACGGCGCAGGAGTGGCAGGAGTACCTGCTCGGCCACCCGGTGATGTCGCGGCTCGTCGAGCGGCTCGTGTGGGTCGAGAACCCCGGTACGGACGAGGCGCGTCCGTTCCGCCCGGACGGCGGCGCGCTCGTCGACGCCGACGACGAGGACGTGGTGCTCGGCGAGGGGTCGACCGTCGGGCTCGCGCACGCGGTCCTGCTCGGGCCGGACGCGACGGCCGCGTGGGCGGCGCACCTCGCGGACTACGAGGTCGACCCGCTCTTCGCACAGCTCGACGTCGCGACGCCCGACGTCCCGGTCGGCGCGACGGCGATCGACGACCACAAGGGCTGGTTCTCCGACAGCTTCTCCATCCGCGGGCGAGCCACCAAGCGCGGCTACACGCGCTCGCAGGCCGAGGACGCCGGGTGGTTCAGCGCGTACACCAAGTCGTTCGCGAGCGCGGGGGTCGTGGTGCAGATCGAGTTCACGGGGTCGTTCGTCCCGGAGGAGAACATCGCGGCCGCGGTGACGGCGCTGACGTTCGAGCGCACGGGACGTGGGTCGGGGCGGGGGACCGCGCGCATCGCGGACCTCCCGCCCGTGCTCGTCGCGGAGGCGTACCGCGACTACGTCGCCGTCGCCGAGGCGGGCGCGTTCGACCCCGACTGGGAGCGCAAGAGCCAGTACTGACGGTGCTCGTCGGTCCGCACCAGGACCGACGGGCACGGAGCGGCACGGGAGCGGTGCGGTGCTGGGACCCGGCGCCGCACCGCCGGGCGTGTGGGACGCGGCTCCTACGCTGACCTGCAGGACCACGGGCACGGCGCCCGCGACCCGACGAAGGAGGAGCCCGGGTGACGAGCACGACGACCGGTGACGCGCAGGTCGCGGCCGGGGGACCGGGCGAGCTGCGGCCGCCCGCCGAGGTCCGGTACGCCGACGAGCTCGCGGCGCTCGCCGCGGCGGACGCGCGCCGGGGCGCCGACGTCCCGCCCGGGTGGCGCCTGAGCCCCCGTGCGGTGCGCGCGTTCGTCGTGGGCGACGCGGAGCTCGGCGTGAGCCGCAAGTTCTTCGGCGACGACCCGCTCGTCGACCGCGCGGTCGTGTCGCTGCTGGGCCGGCAGGGGCTCATGCTCGTCGGCGAGCCGGGCACGGCGAAGTCGCTCCTGTCCGAGCTGCTGGCCGCGGCCGCGAGCGGCACGTCGACGCTCACGGTCCAGGGCACCGCGGGCACGAGCGAGGACCACGTGCGGTACTCGTGGAACTACGCCCTGCTCATCGCCGAGGGGCCGAGCGAGCGCTCGCTCGTCCCGTCGCCGGTCTTCCGGGCGATGGAGAGCGGGCGGATCGCGCGGTTCGAGGAGATCACGCGCTGCGCGCCCGAGATCCAGGACACGCTCGTGTCCGTGCTCTCGGAGAAGCAGCTCATGGTCCCCGAGCTCGGCGCCGACGCGCGCGTCGCGGCGCGGCCCGGGTTCAACGTGCTCGCGACGGCGAACCTGCGCGATCGCGGCGTCCACGAGATGTCGGCGGCGCTCAAGCGCCGCTTCAACTTCGAGACCGTCGCGCCCATCCGGGACCGCGCGTTCGAGATGGAGCTCGTCGAGAGCCGGCTGACGGCCGAGCTCGGCCCGGCCCCGGAGCGTCCGCGGCTCGACCGCGACGTGCTCGAGGTGCTCGTCACGGTCTTCCAGGACCTGCGCACGGGCACGACGGCGAGCGGCGCCCCGGTCAAGCGGCCCGAGACGGTGATGTCGACCGCCGAGGCCGTGAACGTCGCGGTCGCCGCCTCGCTCGAGGCCCGCTACCTCGGCGACGGCACGGTGACCGCGGGCCAGGTCGCGCGCCAGGTGGGCGGTGTGGCGCTCAAGGGCGACGAGGAGGACGCGCGCCGCCTGCGGCACTACGTCGACAACGTGGTGCGCGAGCGCGCGCGCTCGGACGCGCGGTGGAAGGACTTCCTCACCGCGGCGGGCGACCTGTGGCGGTAGCCCCGCGCGCGGCGTGGGACACCGCGCCGCCCCGGCTGCGGCAGGCGGCCCGCGACCTCGTGACCCTGCGCGAGCGCGACGGCGTGCACCTGGTCGGCGTGCGCCACCACAGCCCCGCGTGCGCGGTCGCCGTCGCCGCGCTGGTCGAGGAGGTCCGGCCCGCGGTCGTGCTCGTCGAGGGGCCGGAGGAGTACACGCGCCTCCTGCCCGCGCTGCTCGACGAGCGGACGGTCCCGCCGGTCGCCGTCCTCAGCCTCGCCGGCGACCCCACGAACGGGGCGGGAGGAGTCGCGCGCGGCGCGGGGTTCTACCCGCTCGCGCGGTACTCGCCCGAGTGGGTCGCGCTCCGGGCGGGACACGCCCTCGGCGCCGGGCTCGCGTTCGTCGACTCCCCGTGGGGCGCGCGGCAGGCGGAGGACGACGACGAGGGCCCGGCGGCCCGCACCGTCCTCGCGGAGCGGCACCTCGCGCACTCCCGCACGGTCGCGCGGATCGCGGAGCGCCTCGGGTGCCGCGACCACGACGAGCTGTGGGACCACCTGTTCGAGGCGCGGGACACCGCGCGCCTGCGTGACTGGCGCGAGCTCACCGACGACGTGTTCGCGTGGGCGGCCCTCGCCCGTCTCGACTACGAGGACGAGGCGCTCGTCGCCGACGGGTCGCTCGACCGGGAGGCGCGCATGTCGGCACGCGTCGCCGAGCACGCGGCGCGCGCGGCCGGACCGGTCGTCGTCGTGACGGGCGCGTTCCACACGCTCGCCCTCGTCGAGGCGCTGACCGGGAGCGCGCACGGCGAGGCGGTCGTCGCGCGCCGCCCGGCGGGCGGGTACGGCGACCTGGCCGACGCGCCCGCGTGGCTCGTGCGGTACGACGACGAGCGGCTCGACGCGCTGCGCGGGTACGGCGCCGGCATGCCGACGCCCGGGTACTACGACCGTCTCTGGGCCGCGCACCACGACGCGGGCGGTCCCGCGGGCGCGGCGAACGCCGTCCTCGTCGACGTCGGGCGGGGGGCGAGCGAGCGGGGCGCGCTCGTGAGCGTGGCGCAGTCGCAGGCCGCGGTCGAGCACGCGCATCGGCTCGCGGCCCTGCGCGAGCGGCCGTGGCCCTGCCGCACCGACCTGCTCGACGCGATCACGTCCTGCTACGTCAAGGACCCCGACGACCTCGACGCGGCGGGCGACCGGCCGCTCGGGCTCGCGGTCGCGGAGGTGTTCGCCGGGCGCGCGCTCGGCGACGTGCCGCCCGGGGGTGCGTCGCCGCCCCTCGTGGAGGAGGCACGCGCACGCGCGCGGGCGCTGCGCCTCGACGTGTCCGACTCCGTGCCGCGCACCGTCCGGCTCGACGCGCGCCGTCGTGCGGCGCACCGCGACCGGCGCCGGTTCCTCGCGCTGTGCGCGTTCCTCGAGCTCGGGTTCGCGCGCCGGGTCTCCGGCCCTGACCACGTGGCCGGACGCGGGCTCGGCCTCGTGCTCGAGGAGTGGGAGTACGCGTGGACGCCCCTCGTCGAGGCGCGGCTCGTCGAGCTCTCGCACCGCGGGGCGACGCTCGACGCCGTCGCCGTCGCGCTGCTCGACGACGCGCGCGAGCGGGCGCGCGAGGAGCGGTCGAGCGACGCGGTGGCGCGACTCGTCGCGCAGTGCGTCGTGGTGGGTCTGCCCGACCGGCTGCCCCCGCTGGTCGCGCTCGTGCGTGCGACGCTCGACGTCGACCCGTCGCTCGCCTCGGTGGTCGCGGGTATGCGCCGCCTCGTCGGGCTGTGGCGCGCGCGCACCGAGCTCGAGCTCGGTGAGCACGCCGAGGCGCTGCTCGACCTCGCGGAGCAGGGGCTCGCCACGGCCGCCTACCTCGTCCCGGACCTCGCCTCCGCGGACGAGGCGACGCAGGACGACGCGCTGGCGAGCCTCGTCGCGCTGCGCTCCCTGGTCCGCGACCTGCGCGACGCCGGCCGCGACGGCACCGGCTCGGCCGCGGAGTCCGTCGCGCGGGCGCTCGTGCACGTGCGGGAGGACGACGACGCGTCGCCCGCGGTGCGCGGCGCGCTCACGGCGTTCGCCGCCGTCGACGACGAGCTGGACGACGAGCCCGGCGGCGACGGCCTCGTCACGCGCGTCCGGGCGCACCTCGCCCTCGGCGCGGACCCGGTGGCGGCGACGGCCTTCCTCGGCGGCGTGATGCGGGCCGCGCCCGACCTCCTGCTCCACACCCCCGAGATGTTCGACGCCGTCGACGACGGCCTGCGCGGCCTGGACGAGGACGCGTTCCGTGCCGTGCTGCCCGACCTGCGTCGCGCCTTCACCTGGCTGCGGCCCACCGAGACGCACCGGCTCGCGGAGCGCGTCGCGGCGCGGACCGGGACGAGCGCCGCCGCGCTGGACCGGCACGTCGACGTGACCGAGGACGACCTGCGCGCCGGGCTGCTCGTCGAGCGCGAGCTCGTCGCGGTCCTGGAGCGCGACGGCCTCGGCGCCTGGACTCGCGGGGGAGCGTCGTGACGGCCGCGGGTGTCGGCACGGCGGACGTGCCGGACGTGACGTCGACCGGGGTAGCACCTGACGGGTTCGGGCCCGGCGCAGGCGAACCCGCCGGGAGCCGCGCAGACGATCAGGAGGCGGCGCGCCGGTGGCGGCTCGTGCTCGGCCGGTACGCCGGCGACACGTTGCCCGTCGCACCGCAGGACCAGGGCCTCGACCGGACGCTCGGTCACCTGTACGACCGCGAGTACACCGCGCGTGGGCACCGGCACGGCGACGGCGACGACGCGCGCGCCGGGCGCGGCGGCGGGGGGCGCGGGGGCTCCGTCGTCGCGGGCCTGGACTGGCTCGAGTCCGCGCGCGAGCTGTTCCCGCGCGAGACGTTCGAGCGCATGCAGGTCGAGGCGGTGGGCCGCTACGGGATGACGGAGCTGCTCGCGGACCCCCGCGCCGTCGAGGCGGTGGAGCCGAGCACGGAGCTCGCGTCCGCGCTGCTGCGTGCCCGGGGCAGGCTCGGGCCCGGGGTGCAGGACGGTCTGCAGCGGCTCGTCGCGCGCGTCGTGGAGGACGTCGTGCGGCGGCTGCGTCCGCGCTTCGAGACCGCGGTGGACGGTCGCCGCGACCGGTCGCGCCGCTCGTTCGTGCGGTCGAGCCACACGTTCGACGCGGCCGCGACCGTGCGCGCGAACCTCGGGCGCTGGGACCCGGAGCGGCGGCGCCTGCTCGTCACGGACCTCCGCTTCTCGGCGCGGCGCCGGCGTGCGCTGTCGTACGACGTGGTCCTGCTCGTGGACCAGTCCGGCTCGATGGCCTCGTCGGTGCTGTACAGCGCGGTGAGCGCCGGCATCCTCGCCGGCCTGCCCGGGATCACCGTGCGGCTCGTGCTGTTCGACACGTCGGTCGTCGACATGTCGCACCTCGCGCACGACCCCGTGACGGTGCTCCTCACCGCACAGCTCGGCGGGGGCACGGACATCGCGCGTGCGGTGCGCTACGCGGAGCAGCACGTGCGCGACCCGCGCCGGACCGTCGTGGCGCTCGTGAGCGACTTCGAGGAGGGCGGCTCGGTGTCGCAGCTCGTGGCGAGCGTCGGGCGGCTGCACGCGTCCGGCGTACGGCTGCTCGGCCTGGCCGCCCTCGACGGCCAGGCGAACCCCGCGTACGACCGCGGCGTCGCCCGGCGGCTCGCGGAGCAGGGCATGGAGATCGCGGCGCTCACCCCGGAGCGCTTCGCGGAGTGGCTGGGGGAGGTTCTCCCGTGAGCGGTACCGGGCCCGGCCCCTGGGCCGCGGTGTACGCGGGGTACGACGACGCCGCGCTCGCCACCCTCGCCAACGCCGGCCTGGTCCGTCGCGCACGCAAGGACGTCGCCGCGGGGAAGGTGGAGGTGATCGAGCTGCGCGGGGACGGGGCCGCGCTGTCGGTCGGGGGCGTGCGCGTCGAGCTCGACGCGCGCGGTCCCGTGGGTGCGCGGTGCGCGTGCCCGACGCCGGGTGCGTGCCAGCACGTCGTGGCCGCGTGCCTATGGGCGCGCGACGCAGCCGCCGAGCCGGTGGCCGACGCGGCGACCGAGCGCCTTGAGCCGGTCACCGCGGCCCGTGACGACGCGGCGGTGGCGCGACCGACGGCCGACGCTCCCTCCGACACTGACACTGACGCTGACGCCGCCTCGCACTCCGACGCCGACGCCGGTACCGAACCCGGGGTCGTCCGCGCGCGTCTCGGTCGAGCCGACGCCGGTTCGACGGGTCCGACGGCGCAGCGCGCCGGGACGGGCGCGCCACCGCAGCCAGACCCTGGTCCTCGTGCCGCGTCGGTGGCCGACCCGCTGGGCGAGATCCTCGCGCTCGACCCGCGGGCAGTGCACCGTGCGGCCGGGGCAGCCGTCGTGCGCGCGGTCGCCCAGGAGCTGCGGGAACGCGTGGACGCGCCGACGCGCGGCTCGACGGACGTGACGGTGGACGGTCCTCGTGTGGTGATCGCCTGGCCCGGCGCCCCGCGCGTCACCTACGTCGTGGGCGCCGGGTTCGCGGGGATGCTCGTGGAGCGCGAACGTCCCGGCCAGGCGTCCTCGGCGGCCCGGCCGGACGACCGTCGGTGGCGGCTCGAGGCGCTCGCCCGCGGCTGGCGCGCGCACGGCCGTGCCTGGCCGTGGCCCGAGGAGACAGCCACCGCCACGCCGCGCTCCTCGGGGGTCCCCGACGCCCGCGCGGTCGCGGACGAGGTCGCGCGCACCGTCGAGCGCGTGCTCGACGTCGGGCTCTCGCACCTCGGCCGCGACGACCTGGAGGAGCTGCGCGGCGCCGGCGTGCTCGCCCGGCTGGGGCGCCGGCCCGCGGTGCAGCGGCTCGTCACGTCCGCGGTCGGGCGGCTCGAGGCGCTCGCGGACCGCCGCGACGCCGTCGACGAGGAGGAGTGCCTGCTCGCGCTGGCCGAGCTGTGGGCGTTCGTGCGGGCCGAGCCCGCGCCGGACGCCGCGGCGCCGGACGAGCGCGTGACGGACCTCCCGCACCTCCTCCCGCTCGGGGCGCGCTGGTGGGTCGCCGCGTCGGGGGCGCGGGGCGTCACCGTGCATCTGTGGGACGGCGCCGAGGGGCGCGCGCGGACGGTCACGACCGGGCGACCGCCCGGGGCCGACCCGACGTTCCGCCGCTCGTGGGACCTCCCGCTCGTCTGGGGGCGCTCGGTGGAGGCGCTCTGCCGCGGCCCGTTCGCCCTGCGGGGTGCGACCGAGCGTGCCGGGGCGCTGCGCCCGGGCGAGGGCCCGGTCGTCGAACCGTGGGGGCGGTTCGACGCCGACGCGCTGCGCGAGGTCGCCGACCGGACCGCGCGGACCGACGCGCGGGAGGAGGTGGGCTTCGGCCGGAGGCCGGCGGTGGTGCGGGTCGTCATGGTCCGGGACGCCGGGTCGGTCGGCGTCGACGAGGTCGCGCAGGAGATCACCTGGACCCTCGTCACGGCGGACGGCACGCCGACCGTCGTGCGCGTCGACGCGGCCGACGAGGCGGCCTGCGACACCCTGCTCGGGGTGGCGGCGGGGAGCCGCCGGCTCGTCGCCGTCGCGGTCGAGCACGATCTGGAGTCCGGCGGGTCCGAGGCCGTCGGCCTGTTCGTCGAGCGTCCCGGGGGAGGACTCCGGCTCGTCGTGCCGACGCTCACGCCGGCCTACGACCACCGCGCCTGGTCGAGCGCGTGGACCCGGCTGCGCGCTCGCGTCCGTGCGCTGCGCGGGCGAGCCGCCACCCAGGTGCACGAGGTCGCGGTACCGGCCCCCGTCGAGGACGTCTGCGGCACGGTGCTCGACGCCGCCGTGGCGCTCGCGGCCACCGGCCGACGGCACCTCAGTCCGCACCAGGCGGCCGCCCTCGCGCGCGCGGCGCGGACCGCGGACGACCTCGGAGCCCCGACCCTCGCGGGTGCGGTGGCGCTCGTCGCCCACGAGCCCGACGCCGCACGCCTGCTGCGGGCGGCGCTCGTCGCCTCGCGGGGCCGCGCCCTCGCACGGGTCGTGGGCTCGTCCCGCGAGCCCCGGCCGGACCAGCGGGCGGTGCGCGCATGAGCACGTACGCCGTCCACGTCGGGTCGCCCGAGCACGGTCGGGTCGAGCACGTCGTCGACGGTCCGGCGGAACCCGTCCGCGAGACGTGGGACGACACGAACCGGTGGTATCCACGGCTCCTCGCCGAGGGTCGGCGCGTCGAGCGGTCGCACGACCTGCGCCTGTCCCACGTGGTGCTGCGGCGCTCGCAGCTCGCCGCGGGATCGGCGCTCGCACGGCGCGACCCGGGTCCGTGGGACGCGCTCGCCGCAGTGCCCGCGGGCCGCGAGCCGACGGCGGCGCCGCGGCCCGTCGGCCTGTTCGAGCTCGGAGCCGAGGCCGTGCCGCGCGTCGAGCTCGACACGGTCGCGGAGCTGCGCGACCAGCTCGCGGCGGTCGACGGGGCCGACGGACCGGGCGGCCCGGGACGGCTGCGGATGCTGCTCGCCGCCGAGTCGGCGGGCGCGCTCGTCGCCGCGGAGATGCACCACGCGGGCGTCCCGTGGCGCGCCGACGTGCACGACGCGATCCTCACGGACGCGCTGGGCCCGCGACCGCGTCCCGGCGAGCGCCCCGCGCTCATGGAGGGCCTCGTCGCGCGCATCCGCGCGGCCCTCGACGCGCCGCCGACCCTCAACCCGGACTCGCACCCGGACCTGCTGAAGGCGTTGCAGTACGCGGGCGTCGGCGTGCGGTCGCTGCGCAAGTGGGAGCTCGAGCGCGCGGACCACCCCGTCGTCGCGCCGCTGCTCGAGTACAAGAAGCTCTCGCGGCTCTTCACCGCGAACGGCTGGTCCTGGCTCGACACCTGGGTGCACGACGGGCGGTTCCGCACCGAGTACGTCGTGGGTGGCGTCGTCACGGGTCGCTGGGCGTCCAGCGGCGGCGGGGCGCTCCAGCTCCCCCAGCAGGTGCGTCGCGCGGTGGTCGCCGACCCGGGCTGGAAGCTCGTCGTGGCGGACGCCGCGCAGCTCGAGCCGCGCGTGCTGGCCGGGCTCGCGCACGACGAGCGCATGGCGGCGGCGGGGCGCGGGGGCGACATGTACGCGGGCATCGTCGCGTCGGGGGCGGTCGCGACGCGCGACCATGCGAAGGTCGGGATGCTCGGGGCGATGTACGGGGGCACGACCGGTGACAGCGCGCTCGTCCTGCCGCGGCTCGCGAAGGCGTTCCCCGACGCGATCGGCCTCGTGGAGCGTGCCGCGCAGGCGGGCGAGCGCGGCGAGGTCGTGTCGACCCTCCTCGGCCGGAGCTCGCCGCGACCCGGCGAGTCGTGGCAGGCGGCCCAGGAGGGTGCCTACGCGGTCGAGGAGGGCGGCGCGGACGACGCCGAGAGCGGCCGGACGGGCGCGGACGCGCAGGCGCGCGCCCGGTCGTACACCCGCGCGTGGGGCCGGTTCACGCGGAACTTCGTCGTGCAGGGCACGGCCGCCGAGTGGGCGCTGTGCTGGCTCGCCTCGATCCGGCGCCGGCTGTGGGAGCTGCCCCTCGCCGCGGCCCCGGGCGCCGCGCCCGCGCCGTTCGCCGACCGGGCGCATCTCGTGTTCTTCCTCCACGACGAGGTCGTCGTGCACGCGCCGGCCGAGCTCGCCGAGGCGGTGGCCGACGAGGTCCGCGCGGCCGCGGCGGAGGCAGGACGCCTCCTGTTCGGGGAGTTTCCGGTCGACTTCCCGCTCACCGTCGCGGTCGTCGACCACTACGCCGAGGCGAAGTGAGGGACGGGCGACGGGCCGCGGTGGACCCGTCGCCCGTCGGGCCGTCGCCCGGCGACCTCACCGCCGCGGTTCGCCGCGGTAGGTGCCGAACGACCACAGGTTGCCCTCCGGGTCCTGGAGCACGAGCTCGCGGCTCCCGTAGTCCGTGTCTCGGAGCGGTACGACGACGCGTCCCCCGGCTCCCGGTGCGCGCTCGCGGAGCCGCGTGTCGAGCGCCTCGATCTCGTCGTCGGGCACGACGACGTACGTGCCGCAGGTGCCGGGCTCGCGCGACCACTCGCGGTCGGGGGAGTGGCTGCCGAGCATGATCCCGCCGCCGTGCGGCCAGTCGAGCTGGGCGTGGGCGACGTCGCGGTCGTCGCCCGCCATGACGGTCGTCGCGACGAACCCGACGACGTCGGTGAGGAACGCGACGAGGCCGCGCGCGTCGTGCGCCTGGAGGGTGGGCCAGACCCACGGCGGCGGCACGTCGGGCACCGGGGCCGGCGCCGCGGCGGTGGGGGAGGTGTCAGCGGTCGTGCGGGTGCTCTCGTGGATGCTCATGTCCCCACCCTGGCCCGTCGGTGTGGCCGCCGGCTTGGATGTTCCCGAGCTCTTCGCGCACCCAGGCGGTCGGGCTCGTGCCGGCGAACCGGCGGAAGTCGCGCACCAGGTGGGAGTGGTCGGCGTACCCGGTGAGCGCGGCGACGTCCGCCAGCGTCCGCGCGCCCCGGCCGAGGGCGAGGCGCTGCACCTGGCGGCGCGCGGCGTCGAACCGCACGAGGCCGCGCGCGGCCCGGGGCGTGACGCCGAGCTCGGCCCGGAACAGCGTCTCGAGCTGCCGCTCGCCGAGGGCGACGTGCCGGGCGACGTCACGGACGTGCGCCCGGCCCCGGGTCCGGACGAGCACGCGCCAGGCCTCCGCGACCTCGGCGCGCACGTCGGCGCGGACGGGCAGGGCTCCGGGGCTGCCAGGCGGGTCGCCCGGGCCTGCGAAGGCCGCGCGCACGGCCTCGAACGCGGCGGCCCACGAGTCCGCCTCGGCGGCCTGCTCGCGCAGTCGGGCGGCGGCGGGTCCGAGGACGGCGTCGCCGTCCTCGACGAGGCCGAGGTCGCCGGCGCGCACGCCCAGCAGAGCCCGGCAGGCGAGCGGGTCGAGCGCGAGCTGCACGCCCGCCTGCTCCCGCGGCTGGTGGATCAGGGCCGGGCGGGTGTGCAGGCCGCCGACGAGCGACTCGTAGCGCACCGGGACGTCGTCCGGCCCGGGCGAGGTCGGGACGACGCCCGCGGTGCTCACGACGAGCGTGAGCCACGGCGACGGCAGGCCGCGGTGGACGGTCGGCGTGCCGTCCGTCGTCTCCGTCCGCAGGCGGTACCCGACCATCGACACGACGCCGGGCGGCAGCGCGTCGGGCGAGGCTCGCACGAACTCGTGCATCCGACCACGCTAGGCGGCCGGCGTACCGCTCACAGCCCGAGCGGGCGGTGCCATCCGACGTCGACGCGGAGCGAGGCGTCGGACGCCCCGGCGTCGACGTCCCCCACGCACCGGACCCGCCGGTCGAGGACCGACATCGCGTCGCACCGCCGCCCGGCGCCGTCGAGGCCGACTCGCGCGCGGACGGCGTCGCGGTCGTGCCCGGACCACGAGAGCGTCAGCTCGCGCCAGCAGCCGCCCGAGCCGCAGCCCGTCTCCTCATGGACGACCTGGATGCCGTCGGCGAACGTCGGGACCGGGGGTGTGCCCGCCTCGTCGAGCTCGACCCAGAGCACGGGGCCGACCAGCCACCCGACCAGGAGGACCAGTCCGACGGCCGCACCGGCGACCCCGGCACGACGGCCCACCGTGCGCTGCATCGGCGCATCGTACCGAGCGGGTCAGGTCGACGGGCGCAGCCCGCGCACCTGGGGGACGTCGGTGCCCCGCGCGGCGCGGCGCACGTGCGAGCGCGCGTGCTCGATCGCGTCGTCGAGCGTGTCGAAGAGGTGGTTCTCGTGGCGCAGCTCGGCGAGCGCCCCGACGTTCGTGAGGAGCGACCGGTGCCGTTCCTGGACGCCCTTGACGAGCACGGTCACGCCGCGCGCCTCCAGCCCTTCCACGAGCTCGCCGAGCGCCTTCGCCCCTGTCGCGTCGACCATGCGGAGCTGGGAGAGCCGCAGGATCACGACCGCCACGTCGTCGTCCGTCGAGGCGTCGGTCACCTCGGTGAGCACGCGGTCCGCGGCGCCGAAGAACATGGAGCCCTCGAGACGGAAGAGCGCGACGTGCTCGTCGCCCGGCTGGGCCGGCCCGGGGAGCGGGTCGCGGTGCACGGCCGAGGCGCGGGCCACGGTCCGCAGCGCGAAGAACGCGGCGACGAGGATGCCGATCTCGATCGCCTGCACGAGGTCGAACGCGACGGTGACGACGGCGGTCACGACGAAGGTCGCCGCGCTGGACCGCCCGGCGCCGACCACGGAGCGGATCGTGCGGGCGCCGATCATCCGGAAGCTCGTCACCATGAGGACGCCGGCGAGCGCGGCGAGCGGGATCCGGGAGACCGGGCCGGTGGCGAGGTAGATGACGGCGAGGATCACGACGGCGTGCACGACGGCGGCGAGCCGCGTGCGGGCGCCGGAGCGCACGTTGACCGCGGTGCGGGCGATGGCTCCCGTGGCGGGCATGCCGCCGAAGAGGCCGCTGGCCACGGACGCGAGGCCCTGCCCGACGAGCTCGCGGTCGGGCTGGTAGACGGAGCCCCCGGGCGACCCGGTCTGCACCATGGACGCGGCGACGCGGGCGGACAGCAGCGACTCGATGGCCGCGAGCGCGGCGATCGCGAGGGCGGCGCCGCCGAGGTCGCGCAGCGCGCCGGGGGTGAACGTCGGCAGGACGGGCGCGGGCAGGGACGACGGCAGGGCGCCGATGCGGGGGACGGGGGCACCGAGCATCTCGACGAGGACGGTGGCCAGCACGACCGCGACGAGCGACGCGGGGATCGCCGCGTGGAGGCGGGGGAGCAGCAGCATCGTCGCGGCGACGAGCGCGACGCACCCGAGCGTCCACAGGACCGGGGCCGGCGGGACGTCGGTCACGGCGGTGCGCACGGCCCCGACGGCGGTCACGAACGTGTTGTGGCCGGGGGCAGCCTCGACCCCGACCGCGGCCGGGACCTGCTGGAGGAAGATGATGCAGGCGATCCCGAGCGTGAAGCCCTCGACGACCGGCCAGGGGATGAACGTGACGACCCGACCGAGCCGGGCCAGCCCCGCGACGAGGACGACGAGCCCGCCGAGGACGGTCACGAGCGCGACCGAGCCCAGCCCGTGGGTGACGACGATCGGCGCGAGCACGACGGCCATGGCCCCGGTCGGGCCGGAGACCTGGTGGTTCGACCCGCCCAGCACGGCGGCGACGACCCCGGCGATGACGGCGGTGACGAGCCCGGCAGCGGCCCCGACGCCGGAGCTGACGCCGAACGCGAGCGCGAGCGGGAGGGCGACGACGCCGACGGTGACCCCGGCGAGGAGGTCGGCGCGCAGGGTCCGGGGTCGCAGGTCGTAGTCGGAGCGCCGTGGGAGCAGGTCGCGGACGGCGGCGAGGCGGCTCATGCCGAGGCGTTCGACGTGGTGGCGTCGAGCACGGCGCGGGCCGACGCTCCCGGCAGGGCGGGGAGCCGCCGCGCGGCCTCGAGCTGGTCGGACGCGCCCGCGAGGCTCGACAGGAGGAACGCGCGCGCGACGACGAGGAGCTCGGCGACGAGGGGCTCGGCGAGACGGTACTCGACCGCGTTGCCGCTGCGGGTCGAGGTGACGACCCCGGCCCGGCGCAGGACGGCGAGGTGCTGGGAGAGCTGGGAGGGCTCGCACCCGGTGACGTCCAGGAGGTCGGACACGGCCGCGGTGTGGTCGGCGTCGGCCGCGAGCACCTCGAGCACCTGGATGCGGGTCGGGTGCGCGAGGCACCGGAAGAGCTCGGCCTTGATGCGGTAGAGGGGAGCGGCCTCGTCGGTGCCGCGGGCGCCGTCGTCGGGAGCGCCGTCGTCGGGGCGGGGGGTGCGGGGCACGGGTCCTCCAGCGGGATGATGGATTGCGCAATCCATCAAACCACGTCGGACGGCACCCGGGCGTCCCGCGCGGGATAGCCTGCCGCCATGACCGTCGCGCCCGACCCGAGCACCGAGACGACGAGCGCCGACGCCTCGCGCGCCGACCCCGCGGCCGACGGCGCCGCGCACCCGACGCTCGGCCGCGTCGTGCGGACGCTGGACGAGCTGTACCCGCCGTCGACGGCCGAGGCCTGGGACGCCGTCGGCCTCGTGGCCGGGGACCCGGGCGCGCCCGTGCACAAGGTGCTGTTCGCCGTCGACCCGGTCGAGGAGGTCGCGGACGAGGCGCTCGCCTGGGGCGCGGACCTGCTGGTCACGCACCACCCCCTCTTCCTGCGGCCCGTGCACTCGGTCGCCGCGACGACGTTCAAGGGCTCGCTCGTCCACCGGCTCATCCGGGGCGGCTGCGGCCTGTACGTCGCGCACACCAACGCGGACGCGGCGGAGCGCGGCGTCGCCGACGCTCTCGCGGACGCCCTTGACCTGCTGCACCGCGTACCCCTCGTCGCGCACCCGGCACCGTCGCCGCACGAGGCGGCGTCGACCGGGACGGGCCGGGTCGGGCGCCTGGCGGAGCCGACGACGCTGCGCGGCTTCGCGCAGCGCGTCGCCGAGGTGCTCCCGCCCACGGTCCAGGGCGTGCGCGTCGCGGGCGACCTCGACGCCCCGGTGGAGTCCGTCGCCGTGGTCGGCGGGTCGGGCGACTCGCTGTTCGACGCCGTGCGCGCGAGCGGCGCCGACGTCTACCTCACGTCGGACCTGCGCCACCACCCGGTCTCCGAGCTGCGCGAGCGCGCCCGGCTCGAGGGCGGTGGCGAGGCGGGGACGCCGTTCCTCGTGGACGTGCCGCACTACGCCTCCGAGTGGCCGTGGCTCCGCTACGCTGCCGAGGACCTCGCGCGCGCCCTCGCGCGCGAGCAGCCCGGGACGGCCGTCGAGACGCGCGTCAGCACGCTCGTCACGGACCCGTGGACCGCACGGATCGCGTCCGTGCCGGCCGACCTGCCAGCCGATCCCGACGCCCCGCACGCCTGACGCCCCGACCCCGCACGCGGCCCCGCACGGGGCCCACGAAAGGAACCACCTGTGGCCACCGCACCGCCCGCCGACCAGCTCCGCCTGCTCGACGTCCAGGAGCTCGACACGCGGGCGCAGCAGCTCGCGCACCAGCGCAAGAACCTGCCCGAGCACGCGCGCATCGCCGAGCTCGACGCCCAGATGGCGGACCTGCGGGGCAAGCTCGTCGAGTCCCGCACCGCGGTGAGCGACCTCAAGCGCGAGCTCACCAAGGCCGAGACCGACGTCGAGCAGGTGCGCACGCGCGCCGCGCGCGACCGGTCGCGGCTCGACTCGGGACAGGTCGGGGCCAAGGACGCGCAGGCGCTCGTCGCGGAGCTCGAGTCCCTCGCGCGCCGCCAGGGCGTGCTCGAGGAGGTCGAGCTCGACGTCATGGAGCGCCTGGAGGCGCACGAGGAGGCGCTCGCGAAGCTCGAGTCCGCGAACGCCGAGCTGGAGGCCGCGAAGGCCGAGGTCGTGGCCGCGCGCGACGCGCGCTTCGCCGAGCTCGACGCCGAGGCGGGCCAGGTCGCAGGCAAGCGCACGGAGGCCGTCGCGGGCCTCGACGCCGGGCTCCTGGCCCTGTACGAGCGCGTGCGCGACCAGAACGGCGGCCGGGGCGTCGTCGCGCTGCGCGGCCAGCACGTCGACGGGCTCAACGTCTCGCTGAGCCCGGCCGAGCTCGCGGCGATCACGTCCGCCGCGCCCGACCAGGTGGTGCGGCTCGAGGACTACGGCCACATCGTCGTGCGGCCGGAGGGCGCCGGCGCGTGAGCGCGGACGGTCGGCGGCACCTCGTCGTCGAGGCGGACGGCGGGTCGCGGGGGAACCCCGGCCCGGCGGGCTTCGGCGCGCTCGTCCGCGACGGCGAGAGCGGTCAGGTCCTCGCCGAGCGCGCCGCGTTCCTCGGGACGACGACGAACAACGTGGCCGAGTACTCGGGCCTCGTCGTCGGGTTGCGCGCCGCGGCGGAGATCGACCCGGACGCGCGGGTGACCGTCCGGATGGACTCGCGGCTCGTCGTCGAGCAGATGTCGGGCCGCTGGCAGATCAAGCACGACGACATGCGCCGCCTCGCCGCCGAGGCCGCCGCGGTGCTGCCGGCGGGCCAGGTCGCGTACGAGTGGGTGCCACGCGCGCAGAACGCCGCCGCGGACGCCCTCGCGAACGAGGCGATGGACACGGCCGGGACGGTCGCGCGCGACTACCCGCCCGAGGGCGCAACGCCGGGTGCCGGCGACGACGAGCCCGACCCCGCCGCCGCCGACGCGCCCGCCGAGGTCCCGGGGGAGTCGGCCGCTTTCGACACCCCCGCCCGCCCGTCGGGCGCCGCGGTGCGGTTCGACGACGCGCCCGCGCTCACCGTCGTGCTCGTGCGCCACGGGCAGACGCCGCTCACGGTCGCGGGCGCGTTCAGCGGGTCGTCGGTGCTGGGCCCGTCGCTGACGGCGCGGGGCCGCACGCAGGCGGCGCAGGCGGCCGACCTCGTGTTCCGGGTCGGCCGTCAGGCCTGGCCCGACCTGCCGCGACCGACGACGATCGTCGCCTCGCCCATGGTGCGCGCGCAGGAGACGGCGCGCGCGGTCGGTCGCCGGCTCGGCGTCCACGTCACGACGGACGACCGGTTCGCCGAGGTCGACTTCGGGGAGTGGGAGGGGCTCACCGCCGCGGAGGTCGACGCCGCGTGGCCGGGCCGACTGCACGCCTGGCACACGACCGGCACGACCGCGGCCCCCGGGGGCGAGTCGTACGCCGACGTCGGTGCGCGCGTCTGGCACGGGCTCCAGGACCTCGTCGACACGCTCCTGGCGGGGGCGGGACCGGCGGGCCGGACGGCGGTCGTCGTCGGCCACGCGGTGCAGGTGCGCGCCGCGATCGGCACGGCGATCGGCGCGCCGCCGTCGCAGTGGTCACGCGTGCGCGTCCCGCCTGCGTCGGTGAGCATCCTGCGCCTGTGGGCCGACGGCACGAGCGAGCTCACCGCCCAGGGCGTCCCGAGCGACCTCTGACGTCCGTCCTCCGCGAGGTAGAACCGCCGGTCGCGAGGTAGAGCTCCGCGCGCTCTACCTCGGGGCAGCGGGCTCTACCTCGGCGGAGTCCGGCGCCGCCGCGGCGCGTTCACCCTTTCCGGGGGTTCTTCGCCTTGGCGGGTTCCGCGAGGGCGTGCTCGACGGCCGTCGCGACCCACGCGTCGAGCTCGACCGAGTCGGCGACCCGCGCGCCGTCGACGAGGATCATGCCCGTCATCGGGCGACCCCCCATCTCCATGACCGTTCCGCCGCGTTCGAGCGCCGCGTCCGTGCCGTCCTTGCCGACCCGCACCATGAGGTCGTCTCGGGTGACGCCGAGCGCCAGGTGGGTGTTGACGAGGAACGCGATCCCGCCGAACATCTTCCGCTCGTCGAACGGTGCGCGCGGCCCCAGGGCGGCGCGGATCCGCTCGGCAAGATCCTCGCTGTAGACCATGGGTCCACTGTGGACCGGGTCCCGTGCTGTCGCAGCGGGGACCGGGGTGGAGGCGGGCGGTCGCTCAGGCGATGACGAGCTCGAGCGTGCGCGGCCCGCTCCGGGAGGTCGCGTCGTGGAGCGTCGTCTGCAGGAGGCGGTAGCTCAGGCCCGAGCCCACCTCGGTGCCGATCACCGTGCCGACGAGCTCGCCTGCGGCGTCGAGCAGCCCTTCGGCCGACGACGGCGACGCCGCAGCCCGGCGCACGAGGTGCCCGGCGAGCACGCCGCGCGTGTGCTTGGCGTTGTGCGAGACGACGATGCGCTTCCCGGCGTGCTCGCGCACGACGCGCACCGCGACCCAGTCGGCCGAGCGCGGCCCGGAGACCGCGGGCTTCCACGCGCCCACGTACGTCGCGGACCGGCAGTCGACGACGACGTCCCCGGCCGCGCGCGCCTCGAGCACGGGGGCCAGGTGCGGGCGCCACGCGGTCGCGAGCTTCCCGACGCCCGGCAGGTCGACGGCCATGGAGAGCCGGTAGGCGGGAACGCGGTCGGCGGGGGAGAGCGCCCCCCAGAGAGCCGACACGACGCGGACGTCCTCGCGCGCGCGTCGCGCGGCCTCGCCGCCGGACGCCAGCGCGCCCGCGAGGTCGGCCGCGCCGTAGAGCACGCCCGTGTAGACGTCGGCCGCGGAGCCCGCGGGCGCGGTGCGCAGTGACGTGTTGCGGCGCACCTCGTCGGCGAGCCCCGGCGTCGTGCCGAGGACCTCGTGCGCGTCCGGGCGTGCGCTCGCCGCGGCGAGCGCGTCGAGGACCACGTCACGGTGCGCGGTGAGGGCGGGAGAGGTGAGCGCGGCGAGGTCGACCGGCGCGGCGCCGTCGGGCGCGGGGGTCTTGCCTTCGGACGGGGGGAGCAGCACGAGCACGCGGCCACTCTACGAGCGCGCGCGGCGTCGTCGCGGCGGGTGACCAGGCCCGACGGCGTGGGGTGCGTCACCGCTACGCTCGGCCGATGGCCCAGGTGAAGATCTACGGACGGCGCAGCGTGTGGGGCGAGCGACGGGCGGAGGTGTCCGACGCGCTGCACGACGCGCTCGTGCGCACCTGGCACCTCCCGGCCGACAAGCGGTTCCACCGGTTCCTGCTCCTGGACGACGACGACCTGGTCGCCCCGCGCTCGGACGCGTACCTCGTCGTCGAGGTCGTGTGCTTCACGGGCCGCACGCGCGAGGCCAAGCGCGCGCTGATCGCGGCGCTGTACGACGACGTCGCGCCCGCCCTGGGCCTGACCGCGGACGACGTGGAGCTCGTGATCCTCGAGAGCCCGCGCGGGAACTGGGGCATCCGCGGGGTCGGCGGCGACGAGCTCGCGCTGTCGTACCGCGTCGACGTCTGACACGCTCGTCCCCTGCCTCGGGCGGCGGGGGACGGTCCGAGCCCGGTGTGCGGCCGCTCAACCTGCCTCGGCGACGACGGCCAGCACCGCGTCGCCGTACCGGGCGAGCTTGTTCTCGCCGACGCCGCTCACCAGCGCGAGCCGCTCGAGCGAGCCGGGCCGGGCGGTCGCGATCCCGCGGAGCGTCGCATCCCCGAACACGATGTACGCGGGGACGCCCTGGGTCTTCGCCTCCCCTGCCCGCCAGGCGCGCAGCGCCTCGAAGAGCGGGACGTCGGCCTCGGCCAGCTCGGCGGCGGCCGCCTTCCGTGCCTTCGCCGCACGCGCCGGACGTGCCGGCTCGTGCCGCATCCGGACCTCGCGCCGCCGGGCCAGGACCTCCCCGCTCGCCGCGGTGAGCACGAGCGTCCCGTGCATGCCCTCGACCGTGAGCAGCCCCTGGGCGAGGAGCTGACGCACCACGGCCCGCCACTCGTTCTCGGACAGGTCCTTCCCGACCCCGAACACCGACAGCTCCTGGTGCCGGAACCGTCGGACCTTCTCCGTGTCCCGGCCGAGGAGGATGTCGACGACCTGCCCGACGCCGAAGCTCTGCCCGCGCTCGCGGTCCAGACGGAACACCGTCGAGAGCACCTTCTGCGCGGCGACCGTCCCGTCCCAGGCCTCGGGCGGGGCGAGGCACGTGTCGCACGACCCGCAGCCCCCCGGGTGCTCCTGGCCGAAGTACGCGAGGAGCTGGGCGCGGCGGCACTCGACGGTCTCGCAGAGGGCGAGCATCGCGTCCAGGTGCCGGCCCAGGTTGCGCCGGTGCGCGGCGTCGCCGTCGGACGTCTCGATGAGCTTGCGCTGCTGCACGACGTCGGCGAGGCCGTAGGCCAGCCAGGCGGTGGACGGCAGGCCGTCGCGCCCCGCGCGCCCCGTCTCCTGGTAGTACCCCTCGACGGACTTGGGCAGGTCGAGGTGCGCGACGAACCGGACGTCGGGCTTGTCGATGCCCATGCCGAAGGCGATCGTCGCGACCATGACCACGCCGTCCTCGCGCAGGAACCGGGACTGGTTCGCGGCGCGCACCGACGCGGGGAGCCCCGCGTGGTAGGGCAGCGCCTGGATCCCGTTCTCGACGAGCGTCGCGGCGGTCCTCTCGACCGACGCGCGCGAGAGGCAGTAGACGATCCCGGCCTCCCCGGCGTGCTCGGTGCGCAGCAGGTCGAGCAGCTGCTTCTCGGGCCGGTCCTTGGGCACGATCCGGTACGTGATGTTGGGGCGGTCGAAGCTGGAGACGAAGTGCCGCGCGCCCTCCAGGTCGAGGCGCTGGGCGATCTCGGCCCGCGTCGCGGCCGTCGCCGTCGCCGTCAGGGCGATGCGCGGGACGGAGGGCCAGCGCTGGTGCAGCACCGACAGCTCGAGGTAGTCCGGCCGGAAGTCGTGGCCCCACTGGGAGACGCAGTGCGCCTCGTCGATCGCGAAGAGCGCGATCGACGTCCTGTCGAGCAGGTCGAGGGTGGCACGGCTGCGGAGCCCCTCCGGCGCCACGTAGAGCAGGTCGAGCTCACCCGCCACGAGCGCGCGCTCCACGGCGCGGCGGTCCTCCGAGGACAGCGTGGAGTTGAGGAACGCGGCGCGGACGCCGAGCGCCGCGAGGGCGTCCACCTGGTCCTGCATGAGGGCGATGAGCGGGGAGACCACGACGCCGGTCCCCGGACGGACCAGGGCGGGGATCTGGTAGCACAGCGACTTGCCCCCGCCGGTCGGCATGAGCACCAGGGCGTCGCCGCCGTCGACGACGGTGTCGATGACGGTCGCCTGCTCACCCCGGAACGCGTCGTACCCGAAGACTCGCCGGAGCACGTCGAGCGCGGGGTCGGTCGCAGTCGCTGTGGCCACCCGGGCACCCTACCGAGGAGTTCCGACACGACGGTCCCGGCGCGTCCGCCCCACCGCCGGGGCGCCCGTCACGGGCGGCGGAGCTCGGCGGGTAGGTCGTCCCGGTGGCGGACGGCGAGGGACGTCACCGCGCGGGTCAGGCAGACGTACAGCCGCCGCAGACCGGTGACCCGGTCGGGCTCGCCCCGGACGACGCCCTCGGGGTCGTCCAGCACGACGTGGTCGAACTCCAGCCCCTTCGCGAGCGACGCGGGGACGAGGTCGAGGCGCGCGTCGAACTCGACCGCGCCGTCGTCGTCCGACGCCTCGCCGACGACCGCGAAGGCGAGGCCCGCCGCGGCGAGCGCCGCGCGCGCGGCGTCCGTGCCGGCGTCGGGCACGATCAGCCCGACCGACCCCTCCCGGGCGAGCGCCGTGCGGACCAGGTCCACGACCGGCTCCGTGGTGAGGACGAGCTCGCCCCGCGCCCGGCGGACGGCGACCGGCGGGTCGAGGTCCGGCGCGATCGAGGGGAGCAGGCGGGCCGCGTACTCGATGACGTCGCCGGGGACGCGGAAGCCCGCGGTGAGCTGCTCCACGTGGCCGTCGGGCTTGCCGAGGTGCGTCAGCGCGTCGGTCCACGAGGAGACCCCCCACGGCGTCGTCGCCTGGGCCAGGTCGCCCAGCACCGTCAGCGAGCCGGTGCGTGCCCGGCGCCCGAGAGCGCGCAGCATCATCGGCGACAGGTCCTGCGCCTCGTCCACCACGACGTGCGCGACCGACGCGCCGCGGGCCAGCAGGTCCGCGACCTCGTCGAGCAGGACGAGGTCGGCCAGCGTCCAGCGGGCCGTGCCCGGTGTCCGGGACGGTCGGGCCGGGCGCAGCAGCTCCTGCTCGGCCGGGGTGAGGACGCCGTCGGCGCTCGCGGCGAGGAACGCGGGGTCGACGACGAGCCGGTGCAGCAGCGCCGTCGGCGTGACCTTCGGCCACACCGCGGCGGTGTAGTCCCGGACCGGGCGGGTGCGCGCGAGCGCGTCCCACGCCCGCTCGTCGAGCGCCTCGCCGGACTCCTCGATCTGCACGAGGATCCGGTGCGCGAGCGCGTGCCGCAGGTGGTCGCGACCGGCGTCGAAGCGCGGCTCCCGGCCGACCACCTGCGCCACGCACTCGCGGGCCTCGTGCGCGGCGACGCGCCAGCGGCGCGCACCGCGCGGCAGCACGAGCGCCTCGGACGGCTCGACGAGGTGCGACCACACCGCGCGGCGGAGCACCTCGGCCATGCGCCCGTCGCCCTTGAGCCGCGCGACGTCCGCGGGCTCCGTCCCGCGCAGGCGACCGTGCACCGCGACGATCTGCTCGACGGTCGTCTGGGTCGCGTCGACCTCGCCCAGGGCGGGCAGGACGTCGCGGATGTACCGCAGGAAGCTCGCGTTGGGCCCCACGACGGTCATGCCGGCGCGGCTCACCCGCTCCCGGTGGGAGTACAGCAGGTACGCGGCACGGTGCAGCCCGACGGCGGTCTTGCCGGTGCCGGGCGCGCCCTGCACGACGACGGTTCGGTCGATCCCGCTACGCACGATGACGTCCTGCTCGGGCTGGATGGTGGCGACGATGTCGCGCATCGGCCCGGTACGGGGCCGCTCGATCTCGGCCTCGAGGATCGCGGAGGACTCCGCGCCGGGACCCGGGGCGGTGAGCGCCTCGTCCTCGAAGCCGGTGAGGGTGCCGCGCTGGAAGCCGTAGCGGCGGCGGACGGCGACTCCCATCGGCTCGGTGCGGGTGGCCCGGTAGAAGGGGGTGCTCACCGGGGCGCGCCAGTCGACGACGAGCGGGTCGCCCTGGGGGTCGGAGACGTGGCGGCGTCCGATGTGGAAGACCTCGGCGGGCTCGTGGCCGGTGCCGTCGAGGTCGATGCGTCCGAAGAAGAGCGGGACCTCGGGGTCGTCGGCGAGCTGGGCGAGCCGACGGGCGAGCGCCGCCTCGAGGTACTCGGCGCTGACCCGGTCTCCCGCGAGCGCGTCGAGCGACCCGGCCTGCTCGCGCATGCGGGCGAGCTGCGCGCGGGCGTTCTCCAGGAACTTCTGCTCTCGCGCGAGCTCGCCCGAGGTGTCCCCGGCGGTCGCCGCGGTCGGTGCGTCGGGGGCGGACGGTACGGCGGGGGCGGGCACGACAGACCTCCGGGAGCGGGATGTTGAGGGGGCGGGCCATCCTACGGGGCCGCCGCCCCCTCCGGTGGGCCGGTCGATGGTCCGCCGAGCCGCTCAGGAGCGGTAATCTTGCTGGCGCGGACGAGTCGGTCGGACGGTCGCGTCGAGGGGCCTCGTGCTCCTCGCCGAGGAACGTCCGGGCTCCGAAGGGCAAGGTGGTGGGTAACGCCCACCCGGGGTGACCCGCGGGACAGTGCCACAGAGAACAGACCGCCACGTCAGGCAGGGCTTCGGCCCCGCCCGGCGCGGTAAGGGTGAAACGGTGGTGTAAGAGACCACCAGCGGGCCGGGTGACCGGTCCGGCTCGGTAAACCCCACCTGGAGCAAGGTCAGACAGACTGTGTCGGAGGGCTGCCCGCCCGATTCTCCTCGGAGAAGCACAGTCGGGTAGACCGCTCGAGCCCTGCGGCGACGCAGGGCCTAGATGGATGACCGTCGCCCGCGCGAGGGCGACCTCGCGCGGGAACAGAACCCGGCGTACAGACCGGCTCGTCCGCATATAGGTTTCTGACCTGCGGTTATGCAAAGTTCGGTAGCAAGGACATCACAAAGACAGCGCAGCGAGCGGCGCGCACCGGGCGAACTGGAGGTTCGGCTGCGGGTCTCTGGGAGGCGCCGCACCCTCCAGGCGGCCTGCACGTCATGCACACCATGTCGCCGTGCGGGAAGTTGCTCGACCATGGGACGGAAGTCGTCGGGGCCACCATGGGGGAGCACGCCTGCTGCCTAGGACATGTCGGCGAAGGGGTCGGCACTGTCCGGTAGCCAGTTCTTTGCCGGGTGGACCGATCGCCAGTGACGCGCGATGTCGATGCGTCGCGCGACCCACACATCGGGGTGGCTGGCGACCAGGCCAAGGAAGCGCTTGAGGTCGGCTGCGCGCCCGGGCCGCCCGGAGATTCGCAGGTGGAGTCCGATGCTCATCATCTTGGGGCTATCGGCGCCCTCTTCGAGAAGCTGCTCCAGGCCGCGGGTCAGATATGCGGAGAAGGACTCGGACTGGAAGCCATAGGTGTTGACGTACCGTCCGTCGTTGTTGTCGAGCGTATACGGGACGACGAGCTGGGCGATGCCGTCGACGTCGACCCAGTAGGGCAGGTCGTCGCTGAACGAGTCGGAGTCGTAGAGGAATCCGCCGTGCTCGACGACCAGGCGGCGGGTGCTGTCGCTGTTGCGACCGGTGTACCACCCGGCCGGCGGTTCTCCGGCGACATCGGTGTGGATGCGGACGGCCTGCGCGATGTGGTCGCGCTCGACGTCGGAGCCCACCTCGGCATAGTTGATCCAGCGCAGCGAATGCGACGCGATCTCCCAGCCGGACTCCTGCGCGGCCGCCACAAGGCCCGGGTTGCGCCGCATCGACTCAGCGATGCCGAAGACGGTGACGGGCAGCGAGCGCTCGGCGAACAGGCGATGCAGGCGCCAGAAGCCAGCACGAGTCCCGTACTCGTACTGGGACTCGACGTTGAGGTTACGACGACCCGACAGTGCGGTCGTCGGCTCCTCGGTCAGGAACGCCTCGGATGCAGCGTCGCCGTGCAGGACGTTGTTCTCCCCGCCCTCCTCAAGGTTGATGACGAACGAGACGGCGACCTTCGCCCCGCCCGGCCACCCCGCGTGCGGAGGACGCCCGGCATAGCCGGAGAGGTCGCGCGGATAGGGCTGCTCGATAGGGTGCGTCGTTGTCATCGCGTGTCTCTCCGTCGGGGTGATGTCGGTCGCCGACGCGCCGACTAGAATGCGTGGTGTTCGTTAGTCACATCTGACCAACATCGGCCAACGATGGCCCCGACTCGCCATCCGCGTCAAGCGGACGGGCCTGGAGAGGACACACATGAACGATCGCGAAGGCGCGATGCTCGCTCTGGCGCACGCCATCTCGACGTCGGACGTTCCCGTGGGCACGCGCAACGCCCAACGCGAGCTCGCGGCACGTGGGATGGTCCTCAGCGAATCCTCCGTGTCTCGCCTCCTGCGCGAGATGGATCGGCGCGGGTGGACGACCCCGGCGGGGACGAAGGGGCGCACCCTTTCGGCAGAGGGGCGGCGCCGCGCCGCAGAGGCGGTCTTGGCGGAGCGGACGTCGGACTCGCTGCAGCACGCGGTGCGCGATGTTCAGGACCTGCTCGACCTGCTGCGCGCACGACAGGCCGTCGAGAGCGCTGTGGCTGCCGACGCGGCCCGCAATCCCCGCGGTGAGGGTGTCGCCGAGCTGCGACGGCTGTGCTCCGATCACGCGAACGCGGTCGGGAGCATGCCGATGATCGAGCAGCCTGGTCTTCAGTTCCATCGCGGCGTGGTGGAGCTGGCGAGCAATCGGATGCTCAAGCTCGCCGCCGACATGATGCTGGCCCCGCACCTGGACCGGGTCGAGGCTGTGCTCGACGCGATCTTGTCCACCCGCCGCGACGAGGAGCGTGTCGTCGCCGAGCACCGGGATGTCCTCGAGCGCATCGAGGCTCGCGATCCCGCGGGTGCTCAGGCAGCGATGGAGGCGCACTTCGACGACATGATCGCAGCGGCGGAGAACGCCCTGGTGGGAAGCGGTGGCGCTCTCGTCGAGCGCCTCCTCGGCTGGGTCGAGGCCGTGCCCGATGTCATTCGACGCTGACCTGGTCGGCGTTAGTCAGAATTGACAGACGCCTGATCGGGTGTGCAGACTGCCGCCGTCGACGGAAACGACCGTCGGATCGACGACGCAACGACGGCAGGAGCAGATGGTGGCCTCAGGCACGATGGTTCCGGCACGGGTGCTGATCAACCCGACCGAGGACCGGTTCCAGGACGAGCACCGCATGTGGCAGGGCATCCCCTCGATCGAGCGGACGGCCGGTGGCCGTCTCTACGTCGACTGGTACACGGGGATGGAGACGGAGACCGGTGGCAACTTCGTCCTGGCAGTAACCAGCGACGACGAGGGCCGAACCTGGGATGGTCCTCGGTTCGTCGTCGAGCACCCCGATCCGCAGGTGCGCGTGTACGACCCGGCACTGTGGCGCGACCCGGCCGACCGGCTGTGGATGTTCTGGAACCAGAGCCGCGACTTCTTCGACGGCCGGGTCGGGGTGTGGGCGTCGGTGAGCGAGAACCCTGACGACGACACGCCCTCTTGGTCGCCGCCGCGGCGAATCGCCAACGGCCTGCAGATGAACAAGCCGACGGTGCTGTCCGACGGCACCTGGCTCTTCCCGACCGCCATCTGGGCATGCCACGAGCCCACCGAGGACCACCCCCTCGACGGCGAGCGGTTCTCGAACGTGTATGCCTCCACCGACCAGGGCGAGACCATCAGGTACAGGGGCAGCGCTGACGTCCCGAACCGCAGCTTCGACGAGCACATGGTCGTCGAGAAGCAGGACGGCACGCTGTGGATGCTGGTGCGCTGCTTCGACGGCGTGGGGGAGTCATTCTCCACCGATGGCGGACGCACATGGTCGCCCGGCCGGCGCAGCCACGTGGACGGCCCGTGCTCGCGGTTCCACATCCGACGAATGCCCTCTGGACGCCTGCTCATGATCAACCACGTCGACTTCGGCGAGCGGCGCACCGTCGAGGAGCTCGAGCTGCAGGGCAACGTCAAGGAGTGGAAGGGGCGTACCAACCTCACTGCTCTCCTCAGCGACGACGACGGGGCCACCTGGCCGCACCGCCTGCTGCTCGACGACCGCGACGACGTGTCCTACCCCGACGCGGCGATCGGCCCCGACGGCCAGATCTACGTGACCTACGACCACGACCGGTTCGGCGACCGGGGGATCTACCTCGCCCGCATCACCGAGGAGGACATCCTCGCCGGCACCCCGAGCAGCCCCGGCTCCGAGCTCGCCCTGCTCGTCAACCGCGCGCTCGCCCGAGTGCACTGACACAGAACTCCGGACACCGGCACGCGCGCCGGTCCGGGCCATGGCCGCAACGCGGCCCCGATCGCTCGTCGGCATGAACGCGCACGGGCGACCACCAGAAGGTGCTGTCAGCGACGACCGCACCATGACACGTCCCCGGAGGGACACCATGACTCGAGCTCAGCAGACCAAGACCCGCTGGACCGTCCTGCCCAACTGGAAGTTCCAGATCCTCCCGCGTGACACGCGCACGATCATCACGTGCGTGTTCCTCGGACTGACGATGGCTGTCATCCTGCAGATCACCGAGCGTATCGACCTCGCCCTGACCGGCGGGAGCATCCCGATCGTCTCGGCGATCGTCGTGTGCGCCATCTGGGTTCCGTCCGCCGCGTTCTACGGGCTGACGGGCGCCTTGATCACGGCGTGGATCAACCCGATCATCTCCAACCTCACCGCATCCCAGCCGATGGCACCGTTCCTGTTCCTGACGAACGCTGCCCACACCGTCCCGGTGGCTCTGCTGGTCTGGGCGCTCAAGCCGCGCGACCGCGGCCTCAAGCTCTGGCAGGTCGTGGTCATCGGCCAGATCGCCGGCCTGTGCGACGCCATGATGTTCGGCATCGGCAACCGCGTGATCCTGCACCTGCCCTGGGACTTCATCACCGTGCAGATCCTCATCGTCCAGCCGTGCTACCTCGTGGGCTCCTTCATCACCTACGGGATCATGCGCCGACTGGTGAACACGGGCCTGGTTCCCAAGGAGCGCGCCACCGCTGGGAGCCTCGATGCGGTGTGACCTGACCATCTCGTCCGCGGGAGGAGCACGATGAGCGGCACGATGCTGTTCCGTCCCGGCCGGTCCTTCCTGCACCGTGCCGACGCCCGGGCGAAGCTGGCAGTGATCCTGCTCGTCCTGGCCGTAGCGCTCAGCACGACCCGGCTCGACGTTCTCGTCGCGCTCACCGTCCTGATCGTCATCGGGCTCGCTGCGCTCGCGCGCATCACCCCAGCCTCCTATTGGAAGGCGCTCGTCCTCATCGTTCCCCTGATCGCGCTGCTGACGCTCCTGCAGGCGCTGGTTCAGGGAGGCCCGGCGCTGATGCACATCGGCTCAGTCTCGCTGTCCCGCTCGGGGGTGCTCCTCGGGCTCGGCATCGGGATGCGGCTGTTCGCGATGGGCATCTGCTTCTACGGGTTCTCCGTCACCACGAGTCCCTCGGACATTGCCCTCGCGCTGGACAAGCTCGGTGTGCCGTACCGGTTCGCCTATCTGACGAGCTTCGCGTTCCGGTTCCTGCCGCTGCTCCAGGACGAGGCGCGCACCCTGCTGACCGCCATGGCCGTGCGCGGGTCCAGCGAGAGCGGCTCCAGCAACCCGTTCAGACGCGGACGAGCGATCGTGCGGATGCTGTTCCCCATGCTTGCGGGATCGATGAAGCGCAGCGGCGACATCGCCCTATCGATGGAGCTGCGCGGTTACGGGCTGCGCGGCACGCGCACGTACTACCGCTCGCCGGTCTTCCGCGCCACCGACGCCGCCCTGCTGCTGTGCACCCTCGCGCTCGCTGTCGCCCTCATCGGCGTGCAGTGGTGGGCCCCGACCCCGTTCCTGGGAGGAACGTGACATGACCACACCAGCCATCGAGGTCGCCGGCCTCAGCGTCCGGTACGACGGCGCCGACCGCCGTGCCCTCGACGAGGTCGACCTGACCATCGGACAGGGTGAGATCGTCGGCATCCTCGGCCCGACCGGTGCAGGCAAGTCCACGCTCCTGCAGTGCCTGTCCGGCGTCATCCCCTTGCACGAGCACCACGCGAGCCTGAAGGGAACCGTCCGCGTCCTTGGTCGCGAGCTCTCCGAGTATGACGGGTTGGCCCAGATCACCGAGGACGTCGGGCTCGTCATGCAGGATCCAGAGGTCCAGCTCGTCAACACGGTCGTGCGCGAGGAACTCGTCTGGGGCATGGAGAACCGCGGCGTGCCTGTCCCGGAGATCGAGCGGCGCCTTGCCCGAGCGGCGCACCTGTTCGACATCGAGCGGCTGCTCGACCGCTTCACCCACGCGCTCTCGGGTGGGGAGAAGCAGCGCGTCGTGGTCGCCTCGATCTTCTGCCTCAGCCCGCGAATCATGCTGCTGGACGAGCCCACGTCAGAGCTCGACCCGGCAGGAACCGAGAACGTCATGGACGCCATCCGCGTACTCGCCGACGAGGGCGTGACCATCATCGTCGTCGAGCACAAGGTCGAGGAGCTGGCGGTGTACGCCGACCGGCTCGTCGTCCTCGACGAAGGGCGCATCCGCGCTCTAGGCACCCCGCGAGACGTCCTTGAAGGGCCGACCGCACCCGAGCGCCCGCAGGTCCTGGACGTCGCACTGCGGCTGCGCGAGCAGGGCCTGTGGCCCGGACAGCTGCCGCTGTCCGTCCAGGAGGCGGTCGACACGTGGCGCCGGGCTGACCTGGCCGAGCCGATGCTGCACGAGGGGAGACTGGCATGACGAGCACCGAGACGGTCATCGAGATCGACAACGTCGAGCACACCTACGGCGGAACGAAACGCGCGCTCGCAGGGGTGTCGCTGTCCATCGGCCAGGGCGAGTTCGTCGCAGTGATCGGGAAGAACGGCTCCGGCAAGACGACGCTCGCCAAGCACTTCAACGGGCTCCTGCGACCGACCAACCCCGGCGGCAGCGTCCGGCTGCGCACGCGAGACGGCATCGTGGACACCCGGCGCACCAAGCTGCACCAGCTCGCCTCCACGGTCGGATACGTGTTCCAGAACCCTGACCGACAGATCTTTCACGACACCTGCCGAGAAGAGCTGGAGTACGGGCCGCGCAACCTCGGCGTCGAGGAGTCCGCACTTGAAGATCAGGTCAACCGCACCCTCGCCCTCGTGGGACTCTCCGGGCGCCAGGACGCCAACCCCGTCCACCTGTCGCGTGGTGAGCGCCAGCGGCTTGCCATCGCCTCGACCCTCGTCATGGGATGCGAGGTCGCCGTCATCGACGAGCCGACCACCGGGCAGGACCGTGCCGAGTCCCGCAAGATCCTGGACGCCCTGGCCCACCATCACGCACTGGGACGCACGGTGGTGATCATCTCCCACGACATGGCTCTCGTCGCCGAGTACGCGACGCGCGTCATCGCGATGCGCGAGGGAGCCGTCCTTGCCGACGGCACCCCAGCAGAGGTGTTCTCCCGGAGGGCGGTGCTCGAGGAGACCAATATCCGCCCGCCGCAGGCCGCTGTCCTTGCCGCCGAGCTCGGCCTGCACGGCGTCCTGACGGTCGACGACGCAGTCCACGCGATGACACGCGAGCGCGCCGCCGCTCCTGTTGCCGGCCGGCACCGACCGTAAGGAGAGCCCATGCACTACCTGATCACCGGAGCCAATGGCTTCGTCATGAGCGTCCTCGCGGCGAGGATCCTTGACGCCGAGCCGGACGCTCAGGTCACGGCGATCGACCTGCACGATCCCGACCAGGCAGCTCTCGACAACCTTGGCCCGCAGGCCCAGCGCGCCCACTTCCGTGCCGTCGACGTCACCGACGCCGACGCGGTAGCACAGGCGGTCCGTGAGGCGAGCCCGGACGCGATCGTGCACGGCGCGACCGTCACACACGACGCCCGCAGCGAGGTCGAGAACCCTGCCCGATTCACCGGGGTCAACGTCGAGGGGACGGTCAACCTGCTGGACGCCGCACGCCGTCTGCCGCAAGCGCCGCGCATCGTCCTGGTCAGCAGCGGCGCGGTCTACGGGTCCTCGCCCGAGACGCTGCTGACCGAGGAGAGCGCGCCCCGCCCCGACGAGCTCTACGGCATCAGCAAGTGGGCGAGCGAGCTCGTCGCCCGCCGCTTCGCCGAGCTGCACGCTCTGCCCACGACCATCACGCGACTGACGAAGATGTTCGGGCCGATGGAGCGACCCACTGGTGGACGGGCGGTCATGTCGCTCCCGTTCCACCTCGCCGCCGCCGCAGTGCGGGGAGAACCGGCTCGATTGACGGCCCGGACTCTTGAAGCGTGCGGCGACTGGCTCAGCGCCGACAGTGCGACCGACGCGCTGCACAAGGCTGCCCGCCATGGGGGAGACCCGGGTACGACACGCACCCTGAACATCTCCTCCGGCCGACGCACCAGCGTGCGCGAGCTCGTCGCGGCGTTCGGCGTCGACGTCGTCGAGACGCCGCTCGACGTGGCCGAGGCCGACATGGACCCGCGCGACGACCACGGGAAGAACGGCGTCTACGTGTCGGAGCGCGCCCAGTCAGAGCTTGGCTGGTCACCTGGCGACCTTCAGACGCAGGTGTCCCACTACCTCGAGTGGGCCCGCGTCCACGCACATCTGCTCCAGCCTGCCGGTGGCGCGTCGTGACGCCCGGCCTCGTCGCCTTGGACTGGGGCACGACAGCCTGCCGCGCCTACCTCCTCGACGACACCGGCACGGTGCTAGCACGACGAACGAGCCAGGACGGCGTGGCGACGATCAGCCGGCGTGCGATCGTTGACGGCCATAGTCGGGAGCGTGCCTTCGAGGACGCCCTGGTGCTGCTGTGCGGGGACTGGCTGGCGCGCACCCCAGGGCTCCCGGTCCTCGCGAGCGGCATGGTCGGCAGCGACCAAGGCTGGCAGCACACGCCCTACCTGCCGCTACCGGTCGAGCTCGCGCGAGACGACGTGCCATTGACCGCAGTGCGCACCCGGATCGCGGACGTGCACCTGCTGCCCGGGGTGACGTCTGCGCAGGGAGCCGTGACCCAGGTCGCCCGGGGAGAGGAGACCCAGGCGCTCGGGGTCCTCCTGCAGATCCGTCCCGCTGACGACGAGGAGACCGTCCTCGTCCTTCCCGGGACCCACTCCAAATGGCTGCGAGCGCGAGGCACACGCCTGACCTCGCTAGCGACAGCCCTGACCGGCGAGCTGTACGCAGCCTTGCTCGCGCACACCGTTCTCGGTCACGACGTGCGCGCGCCGCAGGCTCCGAGCTGGTCGGCGTTCGACCGCGGCTTGGACGTCGCCTGGGACCATCAGGTCGAGGGGACCGTCCTTACGCTCTTCTCGGCGCGGGCCCTGGTCGTGACGGGGCAGCTGCCCGCCGACGACGTGCCGGACTACCTCTCAGGTCTCCTCGTGGGTGCAGAGATCGCAGGCATCGCAAGAGCCTGGCTCAGCTCGTCACATGGTCAGCCCGTCGTCGTGGGGGAGCCGCACCTGCAGGAGCGGTACGTCCGAGCGCTGACGCGGTACGGGACGCAGGCTCGCCTTGCCGACAACGACGTCACCGCGGGCGGACTGCACCACGTCGCTGTGCGCGTCGGCCTTGTCCCTTCACCTACGACCGCAGGAGCCCTCCCATGACCTCATCGGCGGACCCGGCACTGCTCGTCGCCATCCTGCGTGGACTGCCGTCCACCGAAGCGCCGACCGTAGGCACCGCCCTCTACGGCGCGGGAATCCGCACGCTGGAGGTGCCGCTCACGACACCAGACTCCCTGCGCAGCATCACCGCCCTGCGCTCCTGTCTGCCCGAGGACGTTCAAGTCGGCGCCGGGACGGTCAGGACGATCGAGGACGTGGCTCGAGCGCATGAGGCAGGCGCCTCGCTCATCGTCTCCCCACACGTCGACCCGGCCGTCATCGGCGCTGCGCTCGCACGCTCGATGCGATGCCTGCCTGGAGTCGCGACGATCACCGAGGCTCTCACCGCCCTCGCCGCCGGCGCTGCAGAACTCAAGGTGTTCCCGGCCGACCAGGTCGGCACCAGCGGACTGCGCGCCTGGCGAACCGTCCTTCCCGAGGGCATCGCCCTCTATCCCGTCGGAGGCGTGGGCGCGGCCAACCTTGCCATCTGGGCGGCGGCCGGGGCGGACGGGTTCGGTGTCGGGGGCTCGCTGTACCAGCCCGGCATGGGCACCAGCGACCTGGTCGCGGGTGCGAAGGCACTTGTTGCCGCCCACCGCGCCATCTGCTGCTGACGGCGACAACCCCTTCAAGGGCATCGGAACCTGCCTGCGTAGGTCGGCCATCAGGTTTCTCCCTGTACCGCGAGAGGCAAGCAGGACGTGTGGTCGGACGTCCTTGAAGGCCGGCTCGCGCAGGTGAGTGAATGCTGCGCAGGCTGGGAGAACGGGCTGCACCGCCTCCCTGTGCTCCGGTCCGAGCGGCCCGGCACCGTAGGTGCGCCGTGGGCGCAGTCCCACCCGAGCGTCATCGGCTCGCCCGTCTTCGCGTCGTCGGCCGGAGCGAGGCCGCGCCCGACGGCACCTGGAAGTCGTCGGACATCGCGCGGGTCCGGCGAGCGGCCCGGAGGCGGGGGGACACCGGGGGAGGGTCGGGGCGCAGCGGCCGGCCCGGCAGGGCGGTGGTGAGCCTGCCGTCGCGCAGGACGGGCACGCCTGCCACGAGCACGTCGTCCACGCCCGACGCCGGGCGGCGCGGGTCCTCGTACGTCGCTTCGTCGCGCACCCGGTCGGGGTCGACGAGCGCGAGGTCCGCGACCGCGCCGGGCACCACCGTGCCGCGCCCGGCGAGGGCGAACCGTGCGGCGGGCCGCGTGGACAGGTGTGTGACGGCGTCGTGCCAGGTCCAGTCCCCGAGCGTACGCACGTGCTCGGCGAGGAAGCGCGCGAACGCGCCCCACCCGCGCGGGTGGGGTCGGCCGCCGCCTGCGACGGGCGCGTAGATCGCGTCGGACCCGCCGACGTGCGCCGGGTGGCGTAGCAGGGCGCGCACGGAGTCGGGTGAGTTGGTCGGGGGTTGGGCGAACACGCACGAGGCGCCGACCGTATCGCCGGGTCCACCGCCTTCCTGGTCGACTGCGTCCGCAACGCGGTCGGCGCGTCTGGTGCGGACCTCGTCGACGCGGTGCGCATGGCGTCCTCGACGCCCGCCCGGGCCCTGTCGCTACGAGGTCGCGGCGCGCTCGCGGCAGGCGCCCGGGCCGACCTGCTCGTCCTCGACGACGCGCTCCAGCCCGTCGCAGTCGTCGTCGGCGGCGAGGACGTCGAGTGCGCGGCCGACGCGGCACGGAGCGAAGCCGTGCTGGGAAGTCGTGATCGCTCCCGGTGACGTGGTCGCGAGCAGCGCGGACGACCCGGTTCGAGGTAGTGCGCACGCACGACGATCTCGACCGCGGGACACCCCGGAACCGTTGTCGTTCCAACGGTTCCGGGGTGCCTGTGCGCGTCGGGTACGGTTGTCGTTCGGAGGGCCCCGCGCCCCCGGCGTACAGACCGGCTCGTCCGCCCGCCTCTCCCGGCAGGACCGGGAGGAGGGACACCCCCGTCCACTCGTGCCGAGGAGCACCATGTCGCACAACGGCCCCCACACGGCCCCGCTCGCCTACGTCATCGCCGGGTCGGAGGCGACCGGCGGAGCCGGCATCCAGGCCGACCTCAAGACGTTCCAGGAGCTGGGCGCGTACGGCGTCGGCACGCTGACGTGCATCGTCTCGTTCGACCCGAGGAACGACTGGGGCCACCGGTTCGTCCCGGTCGACCCTCAGGTGATCGCCGACCAGTTCGAGGCGGCGACGGTCGCGCACGAGCCGTCGGTCGTGAAGATCGGCATGCTCGGCACGCCCGCGACGATCGACGTCGTCGCCGAGTCGCTGCGCTCGCGCGCGTGGGAGCACGTCGTGCTCGACCCGGTGCTCATCTGCAAGGGCCAGGAGCCGGGCGCCGCCCTCGACACGGACACCGCGCTGCGCGCGCAGGTCCTCCCGCTCGCGACCGTCGTGACGCCCAACCTCTTCGAGACGCGCACGCTCGCGGGCGTCGAGTCGATCGAGACCGTCGAGGAGCTCGTCGAGGCGGCGCGCACGGTCCAGGCGCTCGGCCCGCGGGCCGTCGTCGCGAAGGGCGGCGTCGAGCTGCCCGGGCCCGACGCGGTCGACGTGCTGGTGGACGGCGACGAGGTGCACGTGCTGCGCACCCCGAAGATCGGCGAGGAGCGCGTGAGCGGGGCGGGCTGCACGTTCGCCGCCGCGATCACCGCCGAGCTCGCCAAGGGCGCGTCGGTGCTCGACGCCGTGCGCGTCGCCAAGGACGTCGTCACCGCCTCGATCGAGGACCGTGTGGCGTCGAACGCGCCGTTCGACGCCGTGCGCGTCGGCGCGCGGCGCTGACAACCGCGCGACCGGCGCTCGACCGACGATCACCCCTCGGACGCCTTCACGTCCCCTGACGGTCAAGGAATACTCTCGTCACCGTGAACGACCTCTCCCCTTCGGAACTGTCCCCGTCGCCGGGTGCTGCCGACGCCCCTGACCGGGTCGTCGCCGACGTCTCCGACGACACCGGGCACGCGGGGCGCGGCCTCGCCCGCCACGACGTGCCCGCCCCGCTGCGCGACGACGTCCGCCTGCTCGGCGGTCTGCTCGGCACCGTGCTCCGCGAGACGGGCGGGCAGGACCTGCTCGACGACGTCGAGCGCCTGCGCGAGCTGTCCATCCGCGCGTACGACGACCCGTCCGGCGCGGTGCTCGCCGAGGCGGAGACGCTCGTCGAGGGCCTCTCCATGGCGCGCGCCGAGCAGGTCGCCCGCGCCTTCACGTGCTACTTCCACCTCGCGAACCTCGCGGAGGAGTACCACCGCGTGCGCGTCCTGCGCGAGCGCGAGGCCGAGTTCGCGACCCGCGCGACGACGCCCGACGACTCCCTCCCGGAGGCGTTCGAGCAGCTCGTCGGCGAGGTGGGCCGCGACGAGGCGCTGCGCCGCCTCCGCCGTCTCGAGTTCCGCCCGGTGCTCACGGCCCACCCGACCGAGGCCCGCCGTCGTGCGGTGTCCGGCGCGGTCCGCCGCATCGCGACCCTGCTCGACGAGCGGGACGCGCAGCGCCTCGGCGGCACGTCGCTCGCGGAGAACGAGCGCCGCCTGCTCGCCGAGATCGACACGATGTGGCGCACCGCCCCCATCCGCGAGCACAAGCCGTCCGTCCTGGACGAGGTGCGGACGGCGCTCGGCGTGTTCGACGCGACGATGTTCGACACGTTCCCCACGGTCTACCGCCGCCTGGACGACTGGCTACTCGGCGACGAGGCGGGGCGCGAGGAGCCGCTCGTGCGGCCGTTCGTCAGCCTCGGCACCTGGATCGGCGGCGACCGCGACGGCAACCCCAACGTCACGGCCGAGGTCACGCGCCAGGCCGCGGCGATCGCGGCGGACCACGCGCTCGCGGCGCTCGAGCAGCAGACGCGCGCCGTCGGCCGCAAGCTCACGCTCGACCAGGACGGCACGCCGCCGTCGGACGGGCTGCGGACGCTCTGGGAGCGGCAGCGCCGCCTCTCGGAGACCGTGACGTCCGCCGCGTCGGCGGCGTCCCCGCGCGAACCGCACCGCGCGGTCCTGCTCGTCGTGGCGGAGCGCATCGCCGCGACGCGAGCCCGCAACGCGGACCTCGCGTACGCGACGGCGGAGCAGCTCGAGTCCGACCTGCGGGTCGTCCAGGAGTCGCTCGTCGCGGCGGGCGCGCCCCGCGCGGCGTACGGCGACCTGCAGCAGCTCGTGTGGCAGGTGGAGACGTTCGGCTTCCACCTCGCGGAGCTCGAGGTGCGTCAGCACTCCCAGGTCCACGAGGTGGCGCTCGCGGAGATCGCGGAGAAGGGGCTGCGCGGAGACCTGTCCGACCGCACGCGCGAGGTGCTCGACACCTTCCGCGCGCTCGGCTCGGTCCAGGAGCGCTACGGCGTCCGCGCCGCGCGCCGCTACATCGTGTCCTTCACGCAGAAGCCCGAGCACCTCGCGGCGGTGTACCAGCTCGCGGAGCTCGCGTTCGAGGGCTCCGACGAGGTTCCGGTCGTCGACGCGATCCCGCTGTTCGAGACCTTCGCGGACCTCCGCGCGAGCGTCGACATCCTCGAGTCGATGCTCACGCTGCCCCAGGTGCAGCGCCGGCTCGCCGAGAACGGGCGCCGCGTGGAGGTCATGCTCGGGTACTCGGACTCGTCGAAGGACGTCGGTCCGGTCTCGGCGACGCTCGCGCTGCACGACGCGCAGAGTCGCATCGCGCAGTGGGCCGAGCGGCACGACATCACGCTCACGCTGTTCCACGGCCGGGGCGGGGCGCTCGGTCGCGGGGGCGGCCCGGCGAACCGCGCGGTGCTCGCCCAGCCGCCGGGCTCGGTCGACGGCCGCTTCAAGCTCACGGAGCAGGGCGAGGTCATCCTCGCGCGCTACGGCGACCCGACCATCGCGTCGCGCCACATCGAGCAGGTGGCCGCGGCGACCCTGCTCGCGTCGGCGCCGTCGACGGAGAAGCGCAACGCCGAGGCGACCGAGCGGTACCGCGACCTGGCCGCGGCCCTCGACGCGTCGTCGCGCCGCCGGTTCCACGAGCTGGTCCGCGCGGACGGCTTCCCGCAGTGGTTCGCCCAGGTGACGCCGCTCGAGGAGGTCGGCCTCCTGCCGATCGGCTCGCGCCCGGCCCGCCGTGGCCTGTCCGTCTCCTCGCTCGACGACCTGCGAGCCATCCCGTGGGTGTTCTCGTGGTCGCAGGCGCGCATCAACCTGGCCGGGTGGTACGGGCTCGGGACGGCGCTGAAGGAGTTCGGGGACCTCGACCTGCTCCGTGAGGCGCACCGCGAGTGGCCGCTGTTCGCGACGCTCCTCGACAACGTCGAGATGTCGCTGGCCAAGACGGACGAGCGGATCGCGGAGCGGTACCTCGCGCTCGGCGGGCGCGACGACCTCGCGCAGGCCATCCTCGACGAGCTGCGGCTCACGCGCGAGCAGGTCCTCGCGGTCACGGAGAACGCGTGGCCGCTCGCCGGGCGCCGGGTGCTGGGACGCGCGGTCCAGCTCCGCAGCCCGTACGTCGACGCGCTCTCGCTGCTCCAGGTCCGCGCCCTGCGCGGTCTGCGCTCCGGCGCGGAAGGGCCGGTCAAGGACGAGCTGCAGCACCTCCTGCTGCTCACCGTGAACGGCGTCGCCGCCGGCCTGCAGAACACGGGCTGACGCGCAGCGTCCGAGCGAGCCCGACGGCCGCCACGTCGACCCGGCAGCGGGTCCGTGGCGGCCGTCGTCGTCTGGACACCCGTCCAACTGTTGAATGAATCCTCAACGATCGCTCCGGGGAACGATGTCGAAACCGCCCTGGGTAAAGTCTTGGCCAGAGGCCTACCAGCCAGCGGCATCCGTGGGGTACGCTGGCGACGTCCGATCACGCCGGAGCCGTCTCGTCGCCCGATGACGTACGACAGGAGGCCCCGACCGATCGACAGCGTCAGGCAGGTGGCGCGTACTCGTCGGGGTGGGCGAGGCAGGGCGGGACGAAGGGCGGGGCAGTGTTGGTGCAGGAGCTGGAGCGGAGCGACGCCGAGGCGGGAACGGGCGGCATCCGGCTGCTCGAGGAGCCCGAGGCGAGCGTCGTGGACATGTGGGGCGAGATCGACGTCGCCCTCCGCAGCGAGGCGAGCGCCGCGCTCGCGAACGCGCTCGAACGGGACGTCCCCGTGGTGATCGACACGTCCAAGGTGACGTTCATGGACTCCACGGGCATCGCGTTCCTCGTGCAGTTCTACACGATCGGCTCCGAGGAGGGGCTGTCCGTCACGTTGCGCAACCCGCCGACGGTCGTGACCGACGTCCTCGAGATGCTCGGCGTCATCGACATCTTCGGCACGGAGCGCCGCGAGGTCACGACGAGCTGACGCCGGTCAGCGTGCGTCCGCCGCGAGCGACGCCGCGCCGACGATGCCGGCCGCGTTGCGGAGCTGCGCCGGGACGATGGGCGCCCGCAGGTGCAGCAGCGGGAGGAAGTGCTCGTGCTTCTTGCTCACGCCGCCGCCCACGACGATGAGGTCGGGCGAGAACAGGTCCTCCACGACGCCGAAGTAGCGCTGCAGCCGCTCGGCCCACTGCGCCCAGTCCAGGTCCTCGCGGTCGCGCGCCGCGTCCGAGGCGCGCGTCTCGGCGTCGTACCCGTCGATCTCCAGGTGCCCGAGCTCGGTGTTCGGGAGCAGGTGGCCCTCGACGAGGATCGCGCTGCCGATCCCGGTGCCGAGCGTCGCGACGAGCACGACCCCGTCCGCGTCGCGCGCCGCGCCGTACCGCACCTCGCCGACTCCGGCGGCGTCCGCGTCGTTGACCGCGACGACGTGGCGCCCGGTCTCGCGCGCGACGAGCGCGGGCAGGTCGACACCGGTCCACGACTGGTCGAGGTTCGCGATGAAGCGCACCACCCCGTGCTGCAGCGGCGCCGGGAAGGCGACGCCGATCGGCACGTCCTGCGGGAGGTCGTACTCGCCCACGAGCTCCGCGATCACCTCGGCCACGGCTTGCGGGGTCGAGGGCTGGGGCGTCGGGATGCGGTGGCGCTCCTGCGCGAACTCGCCGGTGGTCAGGTCGACCGGCGCGCCCTTGATGCCGCTGCCGCCGATGTCGATGCCGAAGGCGGTACGGGGGGCGTCGTGGGTGTTCTGGTGAGCGTTCATGGCAGTGTGAGGATCTCCGCTCCGTCGTCGGTCACCAGCAGCGTGTGCTCGAACTGCGCGGTCCGCGACGCGTCCGCGGTGACTACCGTCCACCCGTCGTCCCACATCCGCCACTCGGACGTGCCGAGCGTGAGCATCGGCTCGATCGTGAAGACCATGCCGGGCTCGATGACGGTCGCGTGGTCGGGCGCGGCGTCGTAGTGCGGCACGACGAGGCCCGAGTGGAAGGCGCGCCCCACGCCGTGCCCCGTGTACTCGCGCACGACCCCGTAGCCGAACCGGGCCGCGTAGCGCTCGATGACGCGCCCCACCACGTTGATCTGGCGTCCCGGAGCGACGGCCTTGATGCCGCGTGCGAGCGCCTCGCGCGTGCGCTCGACGAGCAGCGCGGACTCCTCGTCGACCGTGCCCACGGTGAAGGTCGCGTTGGTGTCGCCGTGCACGCCGCCGACGTACGCGGTGATGTCGACGTTGACGATGTCGCCCTCGACGAGCGCCGTCGAGTCGGGGATGCCGTGGCACACGACCTCGTTGAGCGACGTGCACAGCGACTTGGGGAACCCCCGATACCCGAGGGTCGAGGGGTAGGCGCCGTGGTCGAGGAGGAACTCGTGCCCGACGCGGTCGAGCTCGTCGGTCGTGACGCCCGGGGCGACGTGGCGCCCGACCTCGACGAGCGCCTGCGCCGCGATCCGGGACGCGGCGCGGATCCGCTCGATCGTCTCGGTGTCGTTCACCTCGCTGCCCGTGAACGGCCGCGGGCCGGGCCGCCCGACGTACTCGGGACGCTCGATCGACGCGGGCACCGCGCGCAGCGGTCCGACGACGCCCGGGACGAGCGGGCCGCGCCGCGCCGAGCCGGGAGGTGCGACGGCGTCGGGCGAGGTGGGGGACGGGGTGGGGCTCATGGCGGCCAGTCTACGAAGGCGCGCGGGGCGCGGACGGACAGGCGGCCCGGGATGGGGGAGGATCGGAGCATGAGCACCGGATCACGCTTCACCGACGACGGCGAGCCCGCGACCGAGGACGAGTACTACTTCGACACCCGCACGGGCGAGGTGCACCGCGGCCCGAGCGGCTCGTGGTCGCACCGCATGGGCCCGTACCCGACGCGCGAGGCCGCGGAGAGGGCGCTGGAGACCGCCCGCGAGCGGTCCGACGCCTGGGACGAGGAAGAGCGCCGCGAGCGCGGCGAGTGACCCACGCGCCACCACCCGGCCCACGGCGCGCCTGGTCGGGGCGCCTCGGGCTGCTCCTCGCGGGGCTCGCGGTCGGCGCGCTGACGTTCCTCGTCGCGCTGCAGGTCCGGGCCGGCTCCGGGGGAGGTCCGACGACGGTCCGCCCGTCCGGCGACGCGGTCACCTCGGCCCCGGCACCCGGACCGACGACCGTCTCCCCGGACCCGACGGCCGCGACGACCGAGCAGCCGCCCCCGCTCGCGGGGCTCACGGTCGCCGTCGACCCCGGGCACAACGGCGGCAACGGGGCGAACCCGCTCACCGTCAACGCACCCGTGCCCGACGGGCGGGGCGGTACCAAGGCCTGCAACACCGTGGGCGCGTCCACGGACGCGGGCTACCCGGAGCACGCGTTCACGTGGGACGTGAGCAGCCGCCTCGCCGAGCGGCTCACCGGGCTCGGCGCGGTCGTCGTCCTCACCCGGCCCGACGACGCGGGCGTGGGCCCCTGCGTCGACGCGCGGGGCCGCTTCCCGCAGGAGAACGACGCCGACGTGCTCGTCTCGGTCCACGCCAACGGCACGGAGGACCGCAGCGCGCACGGGTTCTTCGCGATCGTGTCCGACCCGCCGGTCGACGAGGCCCAGGGGGCGCCGAGCGTCGCGCTCGCGCACGAGCTCGTCACCGCGCTCGGCGAGGCCGGCTTCGCGCCGTCGACGTCCGTCGCGGCCGACGACGGTCCCGTCCAGCGGCGCGCCGACCTCGCGACGCTCAACCACGCCGAGCGCCCCGCGGTCATGCTCGAGCTGGGGGAGATGCGCAACCCCGACGAGGCCGCGGTCATGGAGTCGGAGGAGGGTCGCCAGCGCTACGCCGACGCTCTCGCCGCGGGGCTCGTGGCGTGGGCGGCCGACGGCGGCGCGGACGCCGGCTGAGCGCCGTCGTTCCCGCCGCCGTCGCCCCGCCCGGAGCACGGCGGGTCAGCGCGCGAAGCTGTGCGCGTCGTCGGGGAACGTGCCGCCGCGCACGTCGGCGGCGTAGTCGGCCGCGGCCTGGCCGAGCGCGGCGCCGATCTCGGCGTACCGCTTGGCGAAGCGTGGCGACCAGTCCGTCATGCCCGCCATGTCGGTCCAGACGAGCACCTGGCCGTCGCACGCCGCGCCCGCGCCGATGCCGATCGTCGGGATGCGCAGGATCTCGGTGATCCGCGCGGCGACCTCGACCGGCACCATCTCGAGCACGACGGCGACGGCGCCCGCCTCGGCCACCGCGAGGGCGTCCTCGCTGAGCCGCTCCGCGGCGTCGTCGCCCCGGCCCTGGACCCGCGGCCCGCCGAGCGCGTTCTCGGACTGCGGCGTGAAGCCGAGGTGCCCCACGACGGGGATGCCGGCGTCGGTCAGGGCGCGGATCTGCGCGGCGCTGCGACGCCCGCCCTCGAGCTTGACCGCGTTCACGCCGGTCTCCTTGAGGAACCGCACGCCCGTCGCGAGCGCCTGCTCGGCGCTCGCCTCGTACGACCCGAACGGCAGGTCGACGACCGTGAACGCGCGGCGTGCGGCGCGCGCGACGGCGCGGGCGGGCGGGATCAGGTCGTCGACCGTGACGGGCAGCGTCGTCGTGTGCCCGTGCATCGTGTTGCCGATCGAGTCGCCGACCAGCAGCATGTCGATCCCCGCGTCGTCGAAGATGCGCGCGGTCACGGCGTCGTACGCGGTGAGCATCGTGATCTTCTCGCCGCGCGCCTTCGCCTCGGCGAGGTGGTGCACGCGGACGCGGCGCGGTCCCGTGCCGCCGGTCGCGGCGGGCTCGGGGGCGGTGTGAGCAGACATGACGGCCTTTCCTGGGTGCGGGGTACGGGTCGGGCGGCGCGCGGGGTGACCGGCGCCGTCAGTCGAGCGGCTCGCGCCAGCGGTTGGTGATGGGCAGGCGACGGTCGCGGCCGAACGCGAGGGCGGTGACCTTGGGGCCCGGCGGGTACTGGCGCCGCTTCCACTCGGCGCGGTCGACGAGCGTGACGACCTTGTCGACGACCTCGGGGTCGAACCCGCGCGCGAGCAGCTCGGCGCGGCCCTCGGCGTGCTCGATGTAGGCGTCGAGCACCTCGTCGAGCAGGTCGTACGGCGGGAGCGAGTCCTGGTCGGTCTGGCCGGGGCGGAGCTCCGCCGACGGGGGCTTGGTGATGGACGACTCGGGGATCGGCGGGATCTCGCCCCGGTCGACCGCCTCGTTGTTGCGCCAGCGCGCGAGCTGCCAGACGCGCGACTTGTCGACGTCCTTGAGGGGCGCGTAGCCGCCGATGCTGCCCGCGTCGTAGATCGTCGCGTAGCCCGTCGCGAGCTCGGACTTGTTGCCCGGTGCGATGACGAGGTGGCCCTCGCGGTTGGAGATCGCCATGAGGATCACCCCGCGCACGCGCGCCTGGAGGTTCTCCTCGGCGACGCCGTCGAGCGCGAGCTCGCCCTGGAACGCCTCGACCATCGGCGCGATGGGCTGGACGCGGTAGTCGGCGCCGAGGCGCTTGGCGAGGTCCGCGGCGTCGTCCTTGCTGTGGTCGGACGAGTACCGCGACGGCATGGAGACGCCGACGACGTTCTGGCCGCCGATCGCGTCGGCGGCGATCGCCGCGGTGAGGGCGGAGTCGATCCCGCCCGAGACGCCGAGGACGACCGAGCGGAAGCCGTTCTTGCGGACGTAGCCCGCCAGCCCGGTGACGCACGCCCGGTAGACCTCTTCGTCGGGGTGCAGCTCGGGGGCGCGCGGCCCGCGGGGGGCGCCGTCGGCCGGCAGGTCCCACACGAGCAGGTCCTCGACGAACTGCGGCGAGGTCGCGACGACCGTTCCCGCGGCGTCGGTGACGAACGAGCCGCCGTCGAACACGAGGTCGTCCTGGCCGCCCACGAGGTTGACGTACGCGACCGGGGCGCTCACCTCGCGCGCGCGCCGCGCCGCCAGGTCGGTGCGGACGTGCCCCTTGCCCTCCTCGTACGGCGAGCCGTTGAGCACGAGCAGCAGGTCGAGCCCGTTCCCCGCCTCGTCGAGCGTCGCCATCTCGGCGACCGGGCCGCCGTCCTGCCAGATGTCCTCGCAGATCGCGATGCCGACGCGGCGGCCCTCGACCTCGACGACCGTCGTCGTCTCGCCCGGCGCGAAGATCCGGAACTCGTCGAAGACGCCGTAGTTGGGCAGGTGGTGCTTGTCGTACGCGGCCTGCACGACGCCGTCGCGGAGCACGACCGCGCGGTTCGTCGGGAGGTCCGCGGGCGAGCCCGAGGCCTCGCGCTCCGCCGCGCCCGCACCGCGCGGCGCCCCGGAGGTCCCGACGGTGCCGAGCACCACGGTGATCCCGCCGAGCCCGTCCGCGGCGAGCCGGGCCGCGATGTCCGCGGCGGCGTCCCACGCCGCCCGGCGGAACGACGCGCGCAGGGCGAGGTCCTCGATCGGGTAGCCGGTGAGGGTCATCTCCGGGAACGTGACGAGCCGCGCGCCCGCCGTCGCGGCCTCCCGGGTGCGCGCGAGGACGAGGGCGGCGTTGCCGTCGAGGTCCCCCACGCACGTGTCGACCTGTGCCAGCGCGACGCGCAGATCAGCCATGCCGCCAGCCTAGACGAGCCCGGCCGCGCGGCCCGTCCGCGGGGTCGTGCGACGGCGCGACGTCCGCCACACGTGCGTGTCACCCGTTCGTCACACGGATCAGGCAGGATGTACCGCATGGACAGGCAGCAGGAGTTCGTGCTCCGCACGGTCGAGGAGCGCGACATCCGCTTCATCCGGCTCTGGTTCACCGACGTGCTGGGCATGCTCAAGTCGGTGGCGATCGCGCCGGCGGAGCTCGAGTCGGCGTTCGCCGAGGGCATCGGGTTCGACGGCAGCTCGATCGAGGGCCTGACGCGCGTGTACGAGGCCGACATGATCGCCAAGCCGGACCCGACGACGTTCCAGGTGCTCCCGTGGCGCGGCGAGCGGCACGGCACCGCGCGCATGTTCTGCGACATCCTCACGCCGGACGGCGAGCCGTCCCTCGCGGACAGCCGGAACGTGCTCAAGCGCGCCCTCGCCAAGGCGAGCGACAAGGGGTTCACGTTCTACACGCACCCCGAGGTCGAGTTCTACCTGTTCAACCAGCCCGCCGACGCCGAGCACGGCCTCGTGCCCGTCGACCAGGGCGGGTACTTCGACCACCTCGCGCGGGGATCGACGCACGACTTCCGCCGCGCCGCGATCACGATGCTCGAGTCCATGGGCATCTCGGTCGAGTTCTCCCACCACGAGGCGGGGCCCGGCCAGAACGAGATCGACCTGCGCTACGCCGACGCCCTCACCACGGCGGACAACCTCATGACGTTCCGGACGGTCGTCAAGGAGGTCGCGCTCGAGCAGGGCGTGTTCGCGTCGTTCATGCCCAAGCCGATGGCCGAGCACCCCGGCTCCGGCATGCACACGCACCTGTCGCTCTTCGAGGGCGACCGCAACGCGTTCCACGAGCCCGGCGCCCAGTTCGAGCTGTCCAAGACGGCGCGCCAGTTCATCGCGGGGCTCCTGGTCCACGCGGCGGAGATCACCGCGATCACCAACCAGTACGTGAACTCGTACAAGCGCCTGTGGGGCGGAGCCGAGGCGCCGAGCTACGTGTGCTGGGGCCACAACAACCGCTCCGCGCTCGTGCGCGTGCCGATGTACAAGCCCGGCAAGGGCAACTCGAGCCGCGTCGAGTACCGTGCGCTCGACTCGGCCACCAACCCGTACCTCGCGTTCGCCGTCATGCTCGCCGCCGGTCTCAAGGGCATCGAGGAGGGCTACGAGCTGCCCGAGGAGACCGAGGACGACGTGTGGGAGCTCACCGACGCCGAGCGTCGTGCCCTGGGCATCAAGCCGCTCCCGCAGTCCCTCGACGAGGCCATCGCGGTCATGGAGAGGTCGGAGCTCGTGGCGGAGACGCTGGGCGAGCACGTCTTCGACTTCGTGCTGCGCAACAAGCGGCAGGAGTGGGACGGCTACCGCGCGCAGGTCACGCCGTTCGAGCTGAAGCGGTTCCTCCAGGTCCTGTGAGCGCGACGACGTCGGGCCGGTCCGGCGGTTCCCGCCGGCCGACGCTCACGGGGCGCCTCGCGCGCATCGGCTTCGCCGACATCTCGCGCTCGGCGGGCCTGCTCGCGGACCCGGACCTCGCGCTCCTGCTCGACGGCGGACGACCGCCGGGAGCGGACGGGGAGACGGAGGAGCCGGCGTCGGCGGTGGACGACGAGCTGCTCTCCGCCTTCGGCGGGGCAGCCGACCCGGACCTCGCGCTCCTGCAGGTCGTGCGGCTGGCCGGCGCGCTGCGGCCCGACGTCGAGGAGCGCTCGCCGCTCGCGGACCTCGCCCGGCGCACCCTGCGGCCCGGCGAGGCACGTGACCGCCTGCTCGCGGTGCTCGGCGCCTCGGTCGCGCTCGGTGACGACGTCGTGCGTCGTCCCGCGCTGCTCGAGATCCTCGCGGACCCGACCCCCGGGACCGGGGTGGACGCGCGCGACGTGCGGGCCGAGCTCCTGCGCGCGGCGGGCGCCGACCCGGACGCGGCGGTGCCCGTCGCCGACCAGCCCGGACCGGAGCGGGTGGACGCGCTGCGCCGCGCCTATCGCGAGCGGATCCTGCGCATCGCCGCCACCGACCTCACCGTGCCCGACCCGCTCACGCGCATGCCTGCCGTCGGGGCGGCGCTCGCGGACCTGGCTGCGGCGGCGCTCGAGGGCGCGCTCGCGATCGCCCGCGCGGAGCTCGACGACCACGGAGCGGGCGTGCGGCTCGCGGTCATCGGCATGGGCAAGTGCGGGGCGCGCGAGCTCAACTACATCTCCGACGTGGACGTCGTCTACGTCGTCGAGCCCGCCGAGGGGCACGACGAGGCGTACGCGACGACGGCGGGGGCCCGGCTCGCGACGAGTCTCGCGCGCGTGTGCTGGGGCACCTCGGGGGAGCCCGCCCTGTGGCAGGTCGATGCCGCGCTGCGTCCCGAGGGCAAGCAGGGCCCGCTCGTGCGCACGCTCGCGAGCCACGTCGCGTACTACGAGCGGTGGGCCAAGACCTGGGAGTTCCAGGCGCTGCTCAAGGCGCGCACGGTCGCAGGGGACCGGGACCTGGGGCGCGCGTACGAGGAGGCGATCGCGCCGTTCGTGTGGTCGGCGGCGGGTCGGGAGAACTTCGTCGAGGACTCGCAGGCGATGCGCCGGCGCGTCGAGGACCACGTGCCCGCGGCCGAGGCCGACCGTCAGCTCAAGCTCGGCAAGGGCGGGCTGCGCGACGTCGAGTTCACCGTCCAGCTCCTGCAGCTCGTGCACGGGCGGTCGGACGAGTCGATCCGCAGCCGGGGCACGCTCACGGCGCTCGCCGAGCTCGCCGCCGCCGGGTACGTCGGCCGCGAGCACGCGGCCCGGCTCGGGGTCTGCTACCGGTTCCTGCGCTCGCTCGAGCACCGCATCCAGCTCTACCGGCTCCGGCGCACCCACCTCGTGCCGACCGCCGAGGACGAGCTGCGCCGTCTCGCGCGGTCGCTCGGGATGCGCGCCGAGGGCGCCGAGGGCCTCACCGAGCGCTGGCGCGCGACGCGCCGCGAGGTGCGGGGCCTGCACGAGGAGATCTTCTACCGCCCGCTCCTGCCCGCCGTCGCGCAGCTCTCCCCGGACGAGGTGAGCCTCGCCCCGGAGGCGGCGAAGGCGCGCTTCGCGGCGATCGGCTACCGCGACCCCGCGGGCGCGATGCGCCACGTCACGGCGCTCACCGAGGGCGTGAGCCGACGCGCGGCGATCCAGCGACAGCTCCTGCCCGTCATGCTCGGCTGGTTCGCCGAGGGCGCGGACCCCGACGCGGGCCTGCTCGCGTTCCGCACGCTCTCCGAGACGCTCGGCGCGACCCACTGGTACCTCAAGCTGCTGCGCGACTCCGGCTCCGCGGCGCAGCGGCTCGCGCACCTGCTCTCGAACTCGCGCTACATGGCCGACGCGCTCGCCCGGTCGCCCGAGTCCGTCCGGTGGCTCGCGGACGACGCCGACCTCGCGCCGCGCGGCATCCAGCGGCTCACGGCCGAGACCGACGCGATCCTCACGCGCGCCGACGAGGTCGAGCCCGCGACGGTGAGCCTGCGCGCGGTGCGCCGGCGTGAGCTCGCGCGGACCGGCGCCGCCGAGCTGCTGGGAGTCGTCGACGCGGTCGACGCGGCCCGGAGCATCTCCGACGCCGCAGACGTCGTGCTCGCGGGCGCGCTCCGGATCGCCGAGTTCGTCGCGCGCGGCGAGCTCGGGTACGACGCCCAGGACCCCGGGTCCGCCCCGGCTCGCCTGCTCGTCGTCGCGATGGGACGCCTCGGCGGGCGCGAGATGGGCTACGGCTCGGACGCCGACGTGATGTTCGTGCACGACCCGCGGCCCGGCGTCCAGAGCAGCGACGCCCAGGCGTACGCGCTCGCCGTCGCGACGCGGCTGCGCCAGCTCCTGTCCGCCGTCGGCCCGGAGCCCGCGCTCCCGGTCGACGCCGACCTGCGGCCCGAGGGGCGCAACGGCCCGCTCGTGCGTTCGCTCGCGTCGTACGCCGAGTACTACGAGCGGTGGTCGAGCGTCTGGGAGGCGCAGGCGCTGCTGCGTGCGCGCCCGGTCGCGGGCGACCTCGACGGGCTCGGCGCGGAGCTCACCCACGTCGTCGACGGCCGCCGCTACCCGCAGGGCGGGCTGGACGTCGCGGAGGTGCGCGAGGTGCGGCGCATCAAGGCGCGCGTCGAGTCCGAGCGGCTCCCGCGAGGCGTCGAGGCCTCGCGCCACCTCAAGCTCGGCCGCGGGGGAGTGTCGGACGTCGAGTGGACCGTCCAGCTCCTCCAGCTCCAGCACGCCCACGACGTGGCCGGGCTGCGCACCACGTCGACCGTCGACGCGCTCGAGGCCGCCGTGACGGCCGGGCTCGTCGAGGCGGACGACGCCGCGGTCCTCGGCGAGGCCTGGCACCTCGCGTCCCGGCTGCGCAGCGCGCTCGTGCTGTGGTCGGGCCGGACGACCGGCACGACCGTGGACGTGCTGCCGCACGACCGGTTCGCGCTCACCGGGCTCGCGCGCGTGCTCGACCTGCCGGACGTCGACACGGGCGCGGAGCTCGAGGAGCACTTCCTGCGCACCGCGCGGCGCGCCCGGACCGTCATGGAGCGCGTCTTCTACGGCGAGGACTGAGCCCGACGCCGCGCGACGGACGAGCTCGGCCCGGGCTGCCCGTCGCGCGCGATCAGATCGTGCGGGGAGCGCGGGCGAGGTTCTCGCGCAGCTCGTCGGCGTCCTGGCGCGCGACGTAGGCCGGCCGGTCCCGCTCCACCCGCCACGACTCCGCGAGCGGGCTCGTGTCGACCGTGTCGAAGCCGAGCTCGTCGTAGAAGCTCGCGACCCAGTCCGCCGCCTCCGGGAAGTCGCTCGCGGTCGCCAGGGCGCGGCGTCCCGGCGTGCCTGCGGGGGTCCCGTCGGTCGTGATGTCCGTCGACCGGATGTGGTTGAACGCCTTGGCCACCTTGGACCCCGCCAGGTGCTCCTGGAGCAGGCCCGACGACGTGGCCTCGCCGCGGTCGAGCGCCTCGACGTGGCCGTCGCGCTCCCAGTAGTAGTTGTTCGCGTCGAGCACGATCTTCCCGTCGAGCGGCTCGACCGGGACCTTGCGGTACGCCCCGAAGGGCACCGCCACGACGGCGACGTCCGCGGCCCGCGCGGCGTCCTCCGCCGTCGCCGACCGCGCCCGCGGGCCGAGCTCGGCGACGAGGTCGTCGAGGGTCCGGGGGTCCCGCGAGTTCGCGATGACCACGTCGTAGCCGTGGGCGATCGCCGCCCGGGCGACCTGAGAGCCGATGTTGCCTGCGCCGATGATCCCGAGAGTCGTCATGGTCATCGACAACGCACCGGCGCGCCCGCTATTCCGGTGACCTTCCGGACGGGGTCGTGTGGCATCCTTCCGTCCCAGGGGGTGCCCATGATCGATCCGCTGGTCGCGACGTTCGTGATCCTCGCGTTGGCGGTCGTCGGCTTCATGACGAACCGGCTCCCGCTCGTGGTCGTCGCGCTCTTCGTGCCCGTCGCGCTCTGGGCGACGGGGGTGCTGCCGCTGGACGCCGCGCTGGGTGGCTTCAGCGACCCGATCGTCCTGTTCATCGCGACCCTGTTCGTGCTCAGCGACGCTCTGGACTCCACGGGGATCACCGCGTGGATCGGGCAGTGGCTCGAGCGGCGCGCCTCGCTGGGGCGGGCCGGGCTGCTCGCGCTGATGGTGGGCGTCGCGGCGCTCCTCGCGGCGGTCATCAGCATCAACGGCGCCGTCGCGGCGCTGCTCCCGGTCGCGGTCGTGGCCGCCGCCCGGGCCGGCATCGTCCCCTCGCGCATGCTCGTCCCGCTCGCGTTCGCCGCGGGCGCCGGATCGCTCCTGACGCTGACCGGCACGCCCGTGAACATCATCGTGTCCGAGGCGGCGGCCGAGGCGGGCGGTCAGGAGTTCGGCTACTTCGAGTTCGCGCTGGTGGGGATCCCGCTCGTCCTCGCCACGGCCGTGCTCGTCGTGACGCTCGGCGACCGGCTGCTGCCGGAGCGTGTCCCCGAGCACCTCGCGGACACGGCCACCGACCCGCGCGAGCGGGTGCGCTCGTGGCGCGAGAGCTACCCCGCGGACCTGGACACGGGTCGCCTGTTCACGGGCGGCACAGGGGTCGTCGAGGTGCTCATCGCGCCCCGCTCCACGCTCGTGGGGCGCCGGGTGAGCCCCGGCATGACGACGCGGGACGAGGGCCTCGTCGTGCTCGCCATCCGCCGCGGTGACGGCAGCACCACGGGCCCCGAGTCCGAGGCCCCCTCGGGTCCGATGATCCTCCAGCCCGGCGACGCCGTGCTCGTGCGTGGGCCGTGGGACGCGCTCCACCGGTACACCCAGTCGCCCGACGTCATCGCCGTCGACTCCCCGCGCAGCCTGCAGCGCGGCGTCCCGCTCGGACGCGGCTGGCGGCGCTGCCTCGGGGTGCTGGTCGCGACGATCGTGCTGCTCGCGACCGGGGTCGTGCCGCCGGTCATCGTGGGCCTGCTCGCGGCGGGCGCCCTCGTGCTCCTGCGGGTCGTCACCGTGCCGCAGTCGTTCCGCGCGATCTCGTGGGACACCGTCGTGCTCATCGCGGCCCTCATCCCGCTGTCCGCGGCGTTCGTCTCCTCGGGCGCGGCCGACGCGATCGCGGACGTCGTGCTCCGGCTCACCGGCGGCGGCTCACCGCACCTCGCGCTGCTCGTCGTGTGCGTGCTCACCCTCGTGCTCGGCCAGTTCATCTCGAACGTCGCGACGGTCCTCGTGATGGCGCCGGTCGCGGTGTCGTTCGCGCAGACGCTCGGGGTGAGCGTGCAGCCGTTCATGATGGCGCTCACGGTCGCGGGCGCCGCGGCGTTCCTGACCCCGATCGCCACGCCGGTCAACCTCATGGTCCTGCAGCCGGGCGGCTACCGGTTCGGCGACTACTGGCGCCTGGGCCTGCCCCTCGCGGTCGTGTTCCTCGCCGCCGCGGTCCTCTACGTGCCGCTCGTCTGGCCGTTCTGACGCGCTTCACGGCACCGCCGGCGTGCCGTGGCAGGAAGCCGCCGCGCGTGGGACGGTATACCGCGTCGCGCGGGGCCGTCCGCCCCTGCGGCGTCCGGACGGACCTGAGACAGGGGAGCGGTGCATGGACGATGTGGCGAGCGGCGGCGGGACGTACGACGCGGTCGTGATCGGGGCGGGTTTCTCGGGGCTGGCGATGCTCCACCATCTCCGGGAGGTCGGGCTCTCCGTCCTCGTGGTCGACGCCGCCGCGGGAGTCGGCGGGACGTGGTGGGCCAACCGCTACCCGGGCGTGCGCACCGACTCGGAGTACCTCGCGTACGCCTTCTCGTTCTCCCGCGAGGTGCGCGACGAGTGGGACTGGAGCGAGCGCTACCCGCGCGGCGAGGAGATCCGCGCCTACCTGGAGTTCGTCGCCGACCGGCTCGACCTGCGGCGCGACATCCGGCTGAGCACGGCCGTCGAGCGGGCGGAGCACTCGGACGCCACGAACCTGTGGACGCTCACCCTCGCCGACGGGTCGACGCTGCGGGCCACCTATCTCGTGTCGGCGACCGGGCTGCTCTCCCGCCCCGTGTACCCCGACCTCCCCGGGCTGGACACCTTCGGCGGGCCTGCGTACCACTCGGCGAGGTGGCCGCACGAGGGGGTGGACCTGTCCGGCAAGCGCGTCGGGCTGATCGGCGTCGGCGCGTCCGGGATCCAGATGCTCCCGGAGCTCGCCGCGCAGGCGGCCCACGTCACGGTCTTCCAGCGCACCCCGAACTACGTCCTGGAGACGACGAGCCCCGCGGTGACCGCCGACGAGCTCGCCGCGCTGCGGGCGGACTACGACGCCGTCTTCGAGCGCGCGGCCCAGCACCCGTTCGGCGTGCCGATGGAGATCCCGACGCGGTCGGCGCTCGAGGTGGACGACGACGAGCGCCGCCGGGTGTTCGAGTCACGGTGGGAGGCCGGGGGCTTCCGGTTCGCCAACGAGTGCTTCACGGACCTGGTCTCCAGCCCCGAGGCGAGCGCGCTCGCGTCCGACTTCCTCCGCGGCAAGATCCGCGAGATCGTCACCGACCCCCGGACCGCCGAGGCGCTCAGCCCCTCCACCTACACGTTCATGGGCAAGCGCCCGCCCACCGGGCACGGCTACTACGCCGCGTACAACCGGGAGAACGTCGAGCTCGTCGACGTCCTCGCGAACCCGATCGCGCGAGTCACGCCGCGCGGCGTCGTCGTCGCCTCCGAGGACGGGACGGAGGAGGCCGAGCACGACCTCGACGTGCTCGTGCTCGCGACGGGCTTCGACGCCATGACCGGGGCGCTCACCGCGTTCGACGTCGTCGGTCGCGAGGGCGTCACGCTGCGCGAGCGGTGGGAGCGCGACGGCCTGCGGACGTACCTGGGGATCTCCGTCCACGGGTTCCCCAACCTCTTCCTGTCGCTCGGGCCGCAGACGCCGCTGTCCAACCTCACCGTGCCGGTCCAGCGCGGCGCGCAGTGGCTCCAGCGCGCGCTGGCCTACGCGCGGGAGAACGGCGTCGCGCAGCTCGAGGCGACGCGCGAGGCCGAGGAGTGGTGGTACGAGGAGACCGAGCGCGCCGCCCGGGCCACGGTCATGTACGAGGAGGGCAAGAAGGCCGGCGCCTGGTTCGTCGGCGGCAACGTCCCCGGCAAGCGCGCGGAGATGGCGGTGTACCTGGGCGGGGGACCCGCCTACCAGGACGCGTGCGCGCGGGCCGCGGCCGAGCAGTACGCCGGGTTCCGCCCCGGCTCCGGGCTGCCGACGGTCCACGTGCCCGCGACCGCCGCGGAGACCGCCGCAGTCCCTGCCGGAGGCTGACAGGCGGGTGCGGTGCGCCCCCTGCGCGCACCGCACCCGCCTCGCTGCCCGCGGGACGAACCGGTCAGCAGTACAGACCCGAGCCCGGGGCCACGCCCAGGACCTCGGTGATGCGCACGTACCGGTCCACCCGGGACTGCACGGACGCCGGGTTGCCGCCGTCGCACTCGAGCGCACCGTTGAGCGAGTTGATCGTCTGGCCGAACCCGGCACCCGAGACCATCGCCTGGTGCGACGTCATCACCCCGGGGCCGTTCTGCGTGTTCCAGTACCAGAGCGCCGTCTGCCAGGCGACGGACGGGTCCTCCTCGACGAGCCACGGGTCGTTCAGCAGGTCGATCCCGAGCGCGTCGCCCGCGGCCTTGTAGTTGAAGTTCCAGCTGAACATGATCGGCCCGCGGCCGTAGTACGCCGTCTGGCCGGCGGGGCAGCCGAACGGCTGCTCGTCGTCGCACTTGATCCAGTAGTTGGCCTCGTTGATCTCCTTCACGTACCGCAGCCCGACCGACTCGAAGTCCGCGTGCGTGAGGAACGCGGCGACCTCGCGCGTCCGCGTCTCGGGCGTGCCCGTGCTCGCGAACGCGGGGTAGGCGCCCAGCGCGTCGACGAACCCGTCGTACGTGTAGAACGGGTGCCGGTTCGGGAAGATCGCGTCGAACTCCGCGCGGCTCACGACGAAGTCGTCCCCACCCCCGACGCACCGGCCCGCATCCACCCAGACGCTCGTCGACCCCGGCGTCTCGCGCTGCGTCCACCAGCGAGCCGTCCAGTTCCGCCCGTGGTGCGACGCCGTCTGGCCGCCCGAGTACGCCGTCGTGGCCGACCACGTCGCGGCGCACGCGGCGGCGCTCGCGGACGGGTCGGCGGTCGCGGGCGCCGCGGACGCGCTCGCCGGAGCGGCGAGCGACGCCACCACGACGGTCGACACCAGCGCGGACGCGACGGCCGTGAGGGCGCGCCGGAAGCGTGTGCTCATGAATCCCCCTGCTCTGTGGGCGGCATCGTTACCGCCGCTCACAAACCTAGCGCGCGCGGGGCACCACGACAAGCAAGACGTCCGGGACACCCGTGCCCGGCGGTCGAGCCCATGGCGGCGGGGAGGAGCGCCGGCGCACGCGGGGCCGTGCGGAGATCGGGGTGCCCGCGGCGCGCCACCGGCGAGCGAGAGCACGGCCTACCGGTGGGCGTGCGTCCCGTAGAACGCCCGGATGCGCTGCTGGGTGGTCGGGTCGAGGCGTCGTCGTCGGCTGGGCGCGCCGACGTCGTGGGCGGCGAGCCACCTTCTGAGGGCGGTGGGGTGTACGTCGACGATCTCGGCGAACTCCTCGACCGTGGGCCATGAGGGCTGTGGTGTCCGCACGCGAGGGCCCATCGCGGCGTGGTGCAGGTCCTGTCCCCACGCCATCGCCTCGGCCGGCGTCGTGAAACCGCCGATCCGTCCCGGGGTGGGGTACGGCTTCTCCAGGCACCACTCGTCCCCGCGGGGCACGATGCGGTACTGCCCCTCGCGCGCGCTCGCCTGATAGCTGCCGTCCTCCGACCGTCCCCAGTCCAGCCTCATGAGTACCAGTCTCGGCGGTAAGCGCTCTCTGGCAAGGCGAGCGCCAGAATTCACCCTCGCGGCACCGACCTCGTCCACGGCCATCCCTGCGCCGACCGGTGGCAGGAGACGACAGAGTCCGCACGAGCCGCCGCCGGTAGGGTGCTGGCGGCTCGTGCGGACTCTGCGGACCAGAGCATCGTCCCGCTCGCGTCGACGCAGGTCAGACGCAGAGAGTCGGTCAGATGTCGTAGTAGAGCTCGAACTCGTGGGGGTGCGGGCGCAGGCGGATCGGGTCGATCTCGTTGGTGCGCTTGTAGTCGATCCACGTCTGGATGAGGTCCGGCGTGAAGACGCCACCCTCCGTGAGGTACTCCTGGTCGGCCTCGAGCGCGTCGAGCGCCTCGCTGAGGGACGCGGGGACCTGCTGGATCTGCGCGTGCTCCTCGGGCGGCAGCTCGTAGAGGTCCTTGTCGATCGGCTCCGGCGGCTCGATGCGGTTCTTGATGCCGTCGATGCCGGCGAGGAGCTGCGCGGCGAACGCGAGGTACGGGTTGGCCGACGGGTCCGGCACGCGGAACTCGACGCGCTTGGCGGCGGCGGAGGAGCCGGTCACCGGGATGCGGATGCACGCCGAGCGGTTGCGGGCCGAGTAGACCAGGTTGACCGGGGCCTCGTAACCGGGGACCAGGCGGTGGTAGGAGTTCACCGACGGGTTGGTGAACGCGAGCAGCGACGGGGCGTGCTTGAGCAGGCCGCCGATGTACCAGCGCGCGATGTCGGAGAGACCGCCGTAGCCCTTCTCGTCGAAGAACAGCGGCTTGCCGTCCTTCCAGAGGGACTGGTGGGAGTGCATGCCCGAGCCGTTGTCGCCGAAGATCGGCTTCGGCATGAACGTGACGGACTTGCCGGCCTCGAACGCCTCGTTGCGGATGACGTACTTGAACTTCATCAGGTCGTCGGCCGCGTGCAGCAGCGTGTTGAAGCGGTAGTTGATCTCCTGCTGGCCCGCGGTGCCCACCTCGTGGTGCGCGCGCTCGACCTCGAGGCCGACCTGCTCCAGCGTGGCGCACATGTCGTCGCGTAGGTCCGCGAAGCGGTCGGACGGGGAGACGGGGAAGTAGCCGCCCTTGTAGCGCGTCTTGTACGCGAGGTTGCCACCCTCCTCCTCACGGCCCGTGTTCCACGCCGCCTCGATGGAGTCGAGGTAGTAGAAGCTGGAGTGCTGGTTCGTCGCGAACCGCGCCTCGTCGAAGAGGTAGAACTCGGCCTCGGGCGCGAAGAACGCGGTGTCGGCGATGCCGGTGGAGCGCAGGTACGCCTCGGCCTTGGCCGCGATGTTGCGGGGGTCGCGCGAGTACGGCTCGCCCGTGAACGGGTCGACGATGGAGAAGTTCACGACGAGCGTCTTGCGCTTGCGGAACGGGTCCACGAATGCGGTCTTGACGTCCGGCACGAGCTTCATGTCCGACTCGTGGATCGCCTGGAAGCCGCGGATCGACGACCCGTCGAACATCAGGCCGTCCTCGAACGCCTTCTCGTCGAACTGCGAGACGGGGATGTTGAAGTGCTGCATGATGCCGGGCAGGTCGCAGAACCGGACGTCGACGAACTCGACGCCCTCGTTCCGCGTGAAGGCGATTGCCTCCTCCGCGTTGTTGAACATCCGTTGCTCCTTGATCGGGTGGTGCCGTCGGGCTGCGCGGCGAACCTGCCGCTGACGTGGCGCCCACGAACCTAGGCCGAGGCGGTTTCCCCGCCGTGTACCCATTGTTTCCGTCGTGTTACGTCCCGCGTCCCCGTGTGACGTTCGTGCTACACGAGGGCACGCGGCAGCCGCCGGCGGGCGGTGTGCCGTTCGGCACGATACCGCCGTGGGTGCCCGAACCGTCGAGGTCGTCCACCGACCGGCACGTACCCTGGTCCCGTGGTTTCACGCGAGGACATGGGTTCGTGGCTCGAGGGCACCCCGGGCGGCCAGCAGGGCGGTCGCGGTGCGCGGCTCGGTCTCCCGCCGGACGGACCGGGTTCGCTCGCGACCCTGGGACGGCGTGTCGTCGCGCTCGTCATCGACTGGGTGCTCGCGACGCTCGTCGCGTTCCTCTTCTTCCGGCCTGCCGTGCCGGGCTTCTTCGAGGGCATCTCCGCGCTGCCGGTGTGGTCGCAGCCGCTCGTCTTCGCGATCGAGAACGTCCTGCTCGTGAGCACGCTGGGGTTCACGGTCGGGCACCGCGTGATGGGCATGCGGGTCCGCCGTCTCGCCGAGCCGGCCCGCATGGTCGGCATCGGCCGCGGGGCGCTGCGCACCGTGCTCCTGTGCCTCGTCATCCCCGCGGTCGTGTGGGACGCCGACGGGCGCGGTCTCCACGACCGCGCTGCGGGCACCGTCCTGGTCCGCACCTGACGGCGGCTCCGACCCGCGTCCCGCTCAGCGGGTCGCCCGGGCCGGAAGCTCACCCGGCACGACGACGCCCGGCCGGTGAGGAGCGAGCCTCGCCCGGCCGGGCGTCGTCGTGCAGGAGGAGTGCGTGTCAGCGCCCCTTGAGGCCCTTGCGGTCGGGGCGGGCGCGCGTCGGGTCGATCCCCTTGGGGATCGGCAGGCGCGAGACCCCGAGCGCGCGCAGGCGCTTGGAGACCTCGGCCGTCTCCGGCTTGGTGAGCGACGGCTTGAGCTTCTGGACGGCGCGCGGGAGCTTGGGAAGGGCGACCTGGCCCTCCTCGTCGCCGACCTGGATCGTCGTGATCGGCACGTTCGGCAGCACGCGCGCGACGCGCTTGCGCTCGGCGTCGAGCTGACGCTTCGCGCGGTGCGCCGGACCCTCGCTCACGAGCACGACACCGGCCCGGCCGACGCCGCGGAACACGAGGTCCTGCGTGCGCGGGTCGATCGCGACGGGCTCCTCGTCGAACGTCCAGCCGCGGCGGATCGTCCCGAGCGCGGCGCGCGCCGCGCCGGGCTGGCCCTCGATCTGCTGGTACGCGGCGCGCTCGGCGCGACGCGTGAGGACGAACATCGCGCCCAGCGCCGCGAACGGGATGCCGACGATGAGGGTGTAGACCCACTGGCCCCACCACAGGCCGATGCCCAGCGCGACGGCGAGGATGCCGACGAACACGCCGAGCATGACCCACGTGACCGCGGGGTCCTGCTTGCGCGTCATCTGGTACGCGGCCCACACCTGGTGGTACCAGCGCTGCTTCTTGGGCTTCTTCTGCTTCGCGACCTGCTCGCCGGCGGCGGGCGCGCCGGTGCTGTCCGAGTTCTTGCGGGCCATGCCGGTCAGTCTAGTGGGGCGAACGGGCCAGCAGGCTCGCGGCCTCCTGGCGGGACGTCGTCGGCTCGGCGAGGTGCGCGAGAGCCGCCGGGATCTCCATGCCGCGGCGCGTCATGGCCTGGCCCCACAGGCGTCCCGCGCGGTAGGACGACCGTACGAGCGGGCCGGACATGACGCCGAGGAAGCCTATCTCCTCCGCGGCGTCGGACAGCTCGACGAACTCCTCGGGCTTGACCCACCGGTCCACCGGGTGGTGGCGCAGCGACGGGCGCAGGTACTGCGTGATCGTCACGAGGTCGCAGCCGGCGTCGTGCAGGTCCTGCAGCGCCTCCTTGGCCTCCGCGATCGTCTCGCCCATGCCGAGGATGATGTTCGACTTGGTCACCAGCCCGGCCTCGCGCGCCCGCGTGAGGACCGACAGCGAGCGCTCGTAGCGGAAGCCCGGGCGGATCTGCTTGAAGATGCGCGGCACGGTCTCGAGGTTGTGCGCGAGCACCTCGGGGCGGGAGTCGTTCACCTCGTCGAGCAGCTCGGGGATCGCGTTGAAGTCGGGGATGAGCAGCTCGACGCCCGTCCCCGGGTTGAGCTGGTGGATCTGGCGGACGGTCTCCGCGTAGAGCCAGGCACCGCCGTCGGGCAGGTCGTCGCGTGCGACGCCCGTGATGGTCGAGTAGCGCAGGCCCATCGCCTGGACGGACTCGGCGACGCGCCGCGGCTCGTCCGCGTCGAAGTCGGCCGGCTTGCCCGTGTCGATCTGGCAGAAGTCGCACCGGCGCGTGCACTGGTCGCCGCCGATGAGGAACGTCGCCTCGCGGTCCTCCCAGCACTCGAAGATGTTGGGACAGCCCGCCTCCTCGCAGACCGTGTGCAGGCCCTCGCGCTTCACGAGGCCCTTGAGCTCGGAGTATTCAGGACCCATCGTCGCGCGGGTCTTGATCCACTCGGGCTTCTTCTCGATCGGCGTCGCGGCGTTGCGGGCCTCGACCCGCAGCATGCGCCGTCCTTCAGGTGCGATCGTCACGGGTGTCTCCCGGTCGTCGTGGCGAGTGAGCGCCGACGTCGCGCCGAGCAGGCAGTGGGCGGGCGCACCGTTCGGGTGCGCGCGCCCGGGTACGACGCCGGACTCCGGTCAGACTACGCGCTCGCGCTCGTCGTCTCCCGCGCGTCGCTCACCCTGTGGACGTGACGTCAACGACACCCCGGTCGCGACGAGCAGGACCGCCGCGACGACGGGCAGCCAGAAGGCGGTCGTCGTCGAGACGGCGTCGGCGAGCGCGCCGCCACCGGAGGCGCCGACCGCCACACCGACGACGTTCGCGCTCGCCACGAGCGTCATGGCTGACGCCGTGCGCCCGGCGGGTGCGCGCTCGCCGGCGACGGTGAACACCGTGACCATCACCGGCCCGACGAACAGGCCGGTCGCGGCGACCGCGACGACGACGGCGGTCAGCGAGCCGCTCGCGGCGGCGAGGACGAGGGCGACCGTGCCCGCCACGAGCCCGGCAGCGAACGTGATCCACCGGCTGCGCAGACCCCACCGGCGGGGGAGCGCGACGACCGACAGCGCGGTGACGGCGGAGCCCACGCCCATCACGGCGTAGACGAGGCCCGCGCTCCCGGGGACGCCCGCGTCGCGGGTCAGCGCGGTGAGCGCGGCCTGGGTCCCGCCGAACAGGAGGCCCATCGCGAGCATCCCGACGAGCACGACGGCCTCGCGCCGTACGAGCGCGAGCGTCCCGACGGTGTCGGTGGCCGCGCTCGTCGTGCCCGTGCCCGTTCCCGCGTCGGACGAGGTGGCGGGGGCGTGGAGGGTCGCGCGCGCCGTCGGGTGGAGAGCGAACGCGGTACCGAAGACGGCGATCCCGCCCGCGGCGGCGAGGACCGCGACCTGCGGCGAGCCGGCGGACGCGAGGACGCCGACGAGCGCGGGGCCGAGCACGAAGCTCACCTCGTCGGCGGTGCTCTCGTAGCTCATCGCAGCCTCGACGGTGCGCGGCTCGTCGGCGGCGAGCCGGAGCCAGCGCACGCGCGCGAGCGGGCCGACCTGCGGCGCGCTCGCTCCCGTCACCGCCGCGGCGGCGAGGACGGCGGCCGTCGCGCCGGGCGCGGAGGCGGCGAGGACGAGACCGAGCACGGCGAGCGTCGCGACGGGGACGGCGACGAGCAGGACCCGGCGCTGACCGACGCGGTCGGCGAGCGCGCCCTGGGTCGGGCCGCCGAGCGCCGTCCCGAGCGCGGTCGCCGCCGAGGCGAGCCCGCCGATCGCGACGGACCCGGTCGTCGAGGACACCAGGAGCAGGGTCCCGATGGTGAGCATCGAGAACGGGAGCCGGGCGAGGAACGCCACGGGGAGGAACGCGCGGCCCGCGAGCTGCGGCAGCCGGGCGTAGCCGCTGCGCCCCGGCGCGTCGGGGCGGGGAGGAGCGGGCAGGGGCGGGGAGGTGCGGGCGCGCGACGTCGGGCGCGCGGGGGTGGTGGTCATGCGGTCCAGGTCCTCGGGGTACGTCCTACCGCGCGCCGACCCACCCGTACTCCGGCGCGCGAGGATTCCCTGGAGTCCCCAGCCTAGCCCGCGAGCGCGTCCTGCGGGGAGGTCGGGTGCGCGTCGTCCCACGCGGTCGCGGCGAGCAGCGGCGTGAGCGCGTCCTCCAGCGCGGCGACGAGCAGCGGCGCGACCTCGGCGAGCGTGACCTCGCGCCCGAGCTCGGCGGTGAGCGAGGTCACGTCGGCGTCCTCGATCCCGCACGGGACGATCCGGTCGAAGCGGGAGAGGTCGGGCACGCAGTTGAGGGCGAGCCCGTGCATCGTCACGCCCTTCGCGACGCGCACGCCGATCGCGCAGACCTTGCGCTCGCGGCGCGTCGCGTCGGCAGCGACCCAGACCCCGCTGCGTCCCTCGACGCGCATCGTCGCGAGACCGAGCCGAGCGCACACGCCCATGACGGCCTCCTCGAGCGCGCGCACGTACGCGACGACGTCGACCGGCTCGGCGAGCCGCACGATCGGGTAGGCGACCTGCTGGCCCGGGCCGTGCCACGTGATCTTCCCGCCGCGGTCCACGTCGACGACGGGCGTGCCGTCGTCGGGCCGCTCGTCACGGCGCGTGCGGCGGCCGGCGGTGTAGACGGAGGGGTGCTCGACGAGGATCAGGGTGTCCGGCCGGGTGGTCGCGACGACGTCGTCGTGCACCGCGCGCTGGAGGTCCCAGGCCTCGTGGTACTCCGTGATCCCGGGCAGCGCGAGCAGGTCCATCGGCTCAGGTTAGCCCTCGTCGTGGGGAGTCCGCGGCAACGTCTCGAGCAGCGCGAGGAGGGCGTCCCGCAGCGCCGCGATCTGGGCGTCGTCGAGCCCGCGGGTCGCGAGCTCCTCGGCGGGACGACGCCGCGCGGCGGCCAGGCCCGCCTCGCGCCCGGCCGCGGTGATCGCGACGGCGCGACGGCGGCGGTCGGCGGGGTCGTCGGTGCGGGTCACGTACCCGGAGCGCTCGAGCCGGGCGACGACCCTGCTCATGGTCTGCTCGGTCACGCCCGACTCCTCGGCGAGGGCCCGCTGCGAGCGAGGTCCGGCGAGCAGGTGCATGAGCACGGGGAAGCCCGCATGGTTGAGGTCCCACTGCCCGAGGTGGGCGTTCCACTCCCGCTCGATCCGGCGGGCGACGGCGAACAGGAGGCGGCCGGTGGCCCACTCCCGGGGGTCGGTGGGTGTGGGGTCGCCGACGTCCGGGCCGGCGTACCGCCCGGTGCTGCCGCTGCTCGACGCGTGCTCCAACGTGCATTCCTCCCTCCGCCATGGCACCATTCCTCAGCATGCTGAGCAATAGGACGGGCGGGTTCCTCCGCGGGCTGATCATTGTCGCAGTCATCGGTCTGTGGATGGCGATCGGCGCGCTGGGCGGGCAGGCCCAGGGGCGCCTGAGCAGCGTGCAGACGAACGACGCCGCCGCGTTCCTCCCGGCGAGCGCCGAGTCCACGCGCGCCGCCGAGGTCGCCCAGGAGTTCACCGACTCCGAGACCCTGCCCGCGCTCGTCGTCGCCACGACGGGCGACGGCAGCGCCCTGACGCCCGAGGACCTCGCCGCGCTCGACGCGTTCGCCCGGGCGGTCCCGGACGCCCCGCTCGCGGGGACGTCGGGCGACGAGCCCGCGACCGTCGGCGACGTCTCCGTCGCCGACCCCGTCGTCGTGCCGTCCGAGGACGGCGAGGCGGCGCTCGTCGTCGTCTCGCTCGACGCGTCCGTCGCGTCCGACCGGATCGGCGCCGACGAGGACAGCGTGAGCGAGCTGGCGGTCGGCGCGCTGCGCGACCTCGCCGCCGCGGACGCGTCCGAGGGCGGGCTCGCCGGGACCTCGCTCGACGTCTGGGTCACCGGCCCGGCCGGGTTCGTGGCCGACCTCGTCACCGCGTTCGGCGGGATCGACACCGTCCTCCTGCTCGTCGCGCTCGGCGCCGTGCTCGTGATCCTCGCGATCGTCTACCGGTCGCCGATCCTGCCGTTCCTCGTGATCCTCACGGCCGTGCTCGCGCTGACCCTCGCGGGCCTCGTCGTCTACCACCTCGCCGCCGCCGACGTCCTCACGCTCAACGGGCAGTCGCAGGGCATCCTCTCGATCCTCGTCGTGGGCGCGGCGGTCGACTACTCGTTGCTCGTCGTCGCCCGGTACCGGGAGGAGCTGCGCCTCGTCCGCTCCACCACGGTGGCGCTGCGGCGGGCGGTGCGCGCCTCGGTCGAGCCCGTCGCCGCGAGCGCGGGGACCGTCATCGCGGGCCTGCTGTGCCTGCTCCTGTCCGACCTGTCGTCCAACCGCAGCCTCGGCCCGGTCGCCGCGATCGGCATCGCCGCGGCGTTCGTCGCCGCGCTCACGCTCCTCCCCGCCCTCCTGCTCGTCGCCGGCCAGCGGTCGCGCGCGCTGTTCTGGCCGCGCATGCCCCGGTACGAGGGCGCGCACGCCGAGCACGACGGCGGGGCGACGGACGCGCAGACCACGCCCGTCGAGAGCGACGACGCGGTGCGCGTCGACGGGCACGGCGTGTGGTCGCGCGTCGCGAGCTTCGTCGGTCGGCACGACCGGCGCGTGTGGGTCGTCACGGCGCTGGTCCTCGCCGCGTGCGCGGCGTTCGTCCCGACGCTCGACGCCGAGGGAACGGGCGACTCGGAGGTGTTCCTCGCGGACGTCGACTCCGTCGCCGGCGAGGCGGCGCTCACGGAGCACTTCGAGGGCGTCTCCGCGCAGCCCGCGATCGTGATCGCCCCCGAGGAGGACCTCGACGCGGTCGTCGCGGCCGCCGAGGGCACCGAGGGCGTCGCCGCCGCCACGCCGGTCACCGACCAGCCTGCCGCGGCGCCGGGCGCACCCGCGCGCGGCGAACCGCTCGTCGTCGACGGACAGGTGCGGGTCGACGTCACGACCGACGCGCCGTCGGACAGCCAGGAGGCCGTCGAGACCGTCTCGGCGCTCCGTGACGCCGTGCACGACGTCTCGCCCGACGCGATGGTCGGGGGCGCCGCCGCCGAGCGGCTCGACACGCAGCTCGCGGGCCAGCGCGACCTGCGGACCATCGTGCCGGTCGTCCTCGCCGTGATCCTGCTCATCCTGATCCTGCTGCTGCGGTCCGTCGTCGCGCCGGTGCTCCTCATGCTCGCCAACGTGCTGTCGTTCGGCGCCGCGCTCGGCGTCGCCGCGATCGTGTTCGACCACGTGCTCGACTTCCCGGGCGCCGACCCGGCCGTCCCGCTCTACGCGTTCTGCTTCCTCGTCGCGCTCGGGGTCGACTACTCGATCTTCCTCATGACGCGCGTGCGGGAGGAGAGCCTGCGGGTCGGGACGCGGCGCGGCGTCCTGCGGGGCCTCGCGGTCACGGGGTCGGTCATCACGTCGGCCGGGGTCGTGCTGGCCACGACGTTCGCCGCGCTCGGCATCATCCCGCTGCTGTTCCTCGCCCAGCTCGCGTTCATCGTCGCGTTCGGCGTCCTCGTCGACACGCTCGTGGTGCGGTCGCTGCTCGTGCCCGCGCTCGTGCACGACGTCGGCCGTCGGGCCTGGTGGCCGAGCGCGCTCGGGCGCACGGACCGGTGCCCGGGGGAGCCGGGTCAGCCGGCGGGGAGCGGCTCGGCCGGGCAGTCCGCGAGCACGCGCGCCATCGCCTCGGACTCCGACGGCGTCACCGCGAGCTCGTAGGCGGTCTTCACGGCGACCTGCCGCGCGACGTACGGGCAGCGGAACGCGTGGTTCGGGGGCAGCCACGCGGACGCGTCGCGAGCGCCCTTGGCCTGGTTCGCGGGGCCGTCGGACGCGAGGAGGTTGAGCGGGTCGTTGGCGAACTGCCGACGCGTCTCGTCGTCCCAGGCGCGCGCGCCCTTGCGCCACGCGTCGAGCAGCGGCACCACGTGGTCGATCTGGACCGCCATGCTCGTCGCGTTGCCGCGGCGGAAGTCGATGGTCTCGCCGGTGTACGGGTCCTGGAAGGTGCCCGTGCGCACCTCGCAGACCTCGCCCCGGGCCGAGAACGTGAGGTCGGTGAGGTCGCGCGCGAGGATGTCGTTGCGGGTGTCGCACCCGTTGCCGTCGACGTCCGCCCACGCGGGACCGAAGAGCCCCCGCTCGTAGCCCGTGTCCGGACCGGGCCCCTTCACCTCGAGCCGCGCCAGCGCCTCGAGCGCGCTGCCCGGGGTCGGGGCCGGCTCGTCGTCGGCGGCGACGGACTGCTGGTTGATCACGTTCGCGACCACGATGGCGACCGCCAGGGCGATCAGGACGTAGCGCAGGACGCTCCGACGAGGGACGCGGCGGCTCGTGGTGCTCAAGGGACGACCTTCCCGAAACCGATTCTCGGCCCGACCCGCGCGAGACGGTACGCAGCGCTCCATACCGGACCAACGCGCACATTCTGCCAGGTTCGCGGGGGTGCTCGGACCATCCCGGCGGACGCCTCCGGCGCCCGTCGCGGTCACGGCTAGATTGGTCGGCATGGACACCGCCGCGCGCACGCTCAGGGTCGGGATCGTCGGGTACGGGGGAGCAGGCCGGGGCATCCACGCGCGCCTCGTCCGCGAGGCCGGGCACGTGGTCACGGCGGTCGTCGTCCGGTCGCCCGAGCGTCGGGCCGCCGCCGCCGAGGACTGGCCGGACGCGCACCTGCACGACGACCTCGACGCGCTCCTCGCGGACCGCGCCGCCTACGACGTCGTCGTCGTCGCGAGCCCGTCGGCCCTGCACGCCGACCACGCCACCGCGCTCGCGCGGGCGGGGGTACCCGTCGTCGTGGACAAGCCGCTCGCGCTCGGCGCGGCGTCGTCCCGCGCCGTCGTGGAGGCGGCCGAGGCAGCGGGCACGCCCCTCACCGTCTTCCAGAACCGCCGCTGGGACCCCGAGCAGCTCACCCTGCGCTCCGTGCTCGACCGCGGCGAGATCGGGCGCGTGCACACGTTCGAGCGTCGGTGGGAGCGGTGGCGCCCCGTGCCGCAGCAGCGCTGGAAGGAGAACGACCTCGTCGGCGGCGGCCTGCTCCTCGACCTCGGGCCGCACCTCGTCGACTCCGCGACGCAGCTCTTCGGGCGCGTCACCGGCGTGTGGGCCGAGCTGCGCTCGCACACCACCCCCACCGAGGACGACGTCTTCCTCGTGCTCCACCACGCGCCCGACGCCGACGGGAACGCGGTTGTGAGCCGACTCTGGGCCGGCTCCGTCGTCGGCGCCCCCGGGCCGCGCACGCGCGTGCTCGGGACGACCGGGGCGTACGTCGTCACGACGTTCGAGAACGACGCGTCGCCCTTCGAGGTCTTCGACGACGCCGCCCCCGAGGGCACGCTCGGCTGGGTCACGCGCGGTCGCGAGCGCGAGCCCGTCCCGCAGGCACCGGGCGGTCACGCCGACTTCTACCGTGCCGTCGCGGACTGGATCCTCGACGACGGGCCCGTCCCCGTCGACCCGCACGACGCCGTCCGCACCGCCGAGGTCCTCGACGCCGCCCGTCGCAGCGCCCGCGAGGGTCGCCTCCTCGACGTCTGACCGCCCCCGGCGTCCCGACCCGCCCGCGCCCGGGACGCGGCACCGGGCGGAGGATCCGGCCTGTGGACAACGGCACGGCGGGGTCCGGCACGCGGTGAGATGGGGGCATGCCGTCGTCGACGTCGCGCCGCGCGCGACCGCCCGTGGAGTCCGTCGCCGACCTGGTACCCGTGCTCGCGGCCGCGGGATGGTCGGTGCGGCGGGAGCCCGGCGCGAGCGGTGGGTCCGTCGCGTACGACGACGCGGGCACGGTGTGCGAGATCGCCCGGCTGGAGGTCCCCGAGGGCCCGGGGGCTCGCGCGGTGCTGGTCGAGCACCTGCACGCGCTCTCCGAGGAGCACGAGCACGTCGTGGCGGTGCGTGGTGTCGTCGAGGCGGGGGAGTCGTCGCTCGTGGTGCTCACCGACCACGTCGACGGGCTGCGTCTCGACGAGCTGGCGGCGGCACGGGAGCCCTTCCGGGCTGCCGAGGCGGTCACGGTGCTGGTCCCCGTCGCGCAGGGCCTGGCGCGGCTCCATCGGGACGGGCGCGCGCACGGGAGCCTCGAGGCGGCGTCGGTGGTCGTCACGCCGAGCGGGAGGGCCGTCCTGCGCCCGGCGCTGGCGCCCGCGCGCGGGACCGCGGCGGACGACGTGCGGGACCTCGCCCGGGTCGTGCTCGACCTCGTGCCGCCCCCGGCGTCGAGCCACCCGTCCTACCGCGCGACCGGCGACCCGGAGGAGGCGCGCGACCTCGCGGCGCTCCACGCCGAGCTCGCGGTGGCGCTGCGCGACGAACCGTCCGCGCGACCTGCCGCGGGGACGTTCGCCGCGCGCTGCTACGACGCCGTGGTGCCGCGACCGGTCGTGATGCCCGACCCCGCGCGTCTCGTGGCCGGTGCTCTCGGCGGTCGGCGGACCGTGCGGCCCGGCGTCGCGGTACGGACGGTGTCCGGGAGCGCCGCGCGTGGTGGGACCGGGCCCCGTGGGCGGGGCGCGCGGGCCCGACGGCGACGGGCGGTTCGCGCCGTCGGCACGAGCCTGGCGATCCTCACCGGGTGCGCGGCGCTCGTGGTGCTCCTGGTGCACCTGGGAGCGTCGTGGACGGCCGCGCCCGACGGCGGCGAGAGGGCGCCGAGCACGGTCGCGACCGCCGTCGAGCCGGCCGAGGACGCGAGGGCGGTGCTCGACCCGGACGACCCGGGCGGGGCCGCACGGGCCCTCACGGCGCGCCGGCTCGCGCTGCTCACCGAGGGCACGGGCGACCTGTCGTCGGTGGTGGTCGCGGGCTCGTCGGCGGAGGCGCGGGACGCCGCGGTGCTGGCGGCGCTCGAGGGCGTGGACGTGCTCGACGCGCGGGCGGAGGTCTTCGACGCCCGACCCGTCGAGGGCTGGTCGCGCGCGGCGGCCGGGGCGGGCACGGTGCCCGCCGACGCGGTCGTCGAGGTCGACTACGCCGTCAGCGCGCACCGGCAGCGCACGGACGGCGACGAGCTGCAGGTGCCCGCGACGCCGCGGACGACCGTCGTGCTCGTGCTCCGCTGGACCGACGCCGGGTGGCGTGTCGTCGAGGTGCGCTGAGGCGCACCGCCGCGGGGTCCGGTCCGACCTGGCTCGGACGTCGGGGCGAGGCGTCAGCGCCGCTCGGCGACCCGCCGGACGGCGTCGTCGAGGAGGGGGTCGGAGTAGGTGAACCCGCTCGCCTCGAGCACGGTGGGGAGGGCGCGCTGGGAGCCGAGGATGTCCGAGGCCAGCTCGCCGAGCACGACGCGCAGCGCGACGGAGGGGACGGCCAGCACGGCCGGGCGGTGGAGCTCTCGCGCGAGCGCGCGGGTGATCTCCGCGTTCGTGGCCGGGTGGGGGGAGCAGAGGTTGACCGGCCCGTGCACGGGCGCGGTGAGCAGGTGGCGCAGCGCGTCGACCTCGTCGCGCAGCGTGATCCAGCTCCAGTACTGCGTGCCGGGGCCGAGGCGTCCGCCGACGCCGAGCCGCAGCAGCGGGAGGAGCCGGCCGAGGGCGCCGCCCTCGGAGGAGAGCACGATGCCCGTCCGGGCGTGGACCACGCGGACGCCCGCCTGCTCGGCCGGCGCGGTCGCGGCCTCCCACTCCCGGACCAGCCGGGCGAGGAACCCGTCGCCCGACGCCGACGTCTCGGTGAGCACCTGCGCGCCCCGGTCGCCGTAGTAGCCGATCGCGGAGCCCTGGACCCAGACCGGCGGTGGCGCGTCGAGGCCGGCCATGGTCCGGGCCAGGAGGCCGGTGGTCCGGGTCCGGGACGTGACCAGGGTGCGCTTGTACTCGGTCGTCCAGCGGTGGTCGCCGATCCCTGCGCCCGCGAGGTTCACGACGGCGTCGGCCCCCGCGAGCACGCCGGGGTCCAGGACGCCGGCGTCGGGGTCCCACTCGTGCTCGTCGGACGTCTGCGGGGCACGCCGCACGAGCCGGCGCACGCGGTGGCCGTCCTCGCGCAGCCGCTCGAGCAGCTCCGCACCGATGAATCCGTGCGAGCCCGCCACGACGATGTCCATGGGGCCACGCTACGGGGCCGCGACCGTCCCGCGCACCCGTGGCCGGGAACTTCTCCGCGACCCGGCCCGCGCCAGGTCACGGGAACGCCGCGAGGCCCCGACCGTGGGTGGTTGGGGCTCACGCCCGCGTGCCGGGCGACGTCGACGATACGGGTC